>CAYQWO010000024.1:4789-16606 GCA_964421095.1 uncultured Syntrophaceae bacterium | reverse complement strand
GACCCATTCAGCCGCGCGCTGATGCAGATTGAATTGGGTAAGAATTGGGGACGGCTGGAGCCCGGGAAAGGAGCCGGGGCGCTGGATTGGGCCTGGAAAGCGGCAAGGGAAATCTCATCGGCTGGAATGAAGGCGGAAATCTTGGAGACGTTGGCCGAGGCCTGGAGAAATTCTGACAGAACCCAGGCCCAGAAAATTCTGGAGGCGATCGATCCCTCGGCAATTCGTGCCCGCAAATCCCTGGAAGAGATTCGCCTGTGGGCCAAGACCCACCCGGAAAAAGCGCTGCGGTGGGCAGAGGCCATGCCCGCTGATTTTGCCCTGGAGAAGGTCACCGCTTTAAAAGAAATTGCCGGCAGCATGAAAAAGACCCAGCCGGTCTTCGCCTCCGACATTTTCGCCAAGGCTTTGGAGCAGGCCTTGACGCTCCCCGAGGAGCCCCAAAGTCGCAAACTATTGTCTCACTTAGCCGTGGAAACTGCTTTGCTGGATAAAGAAAAAACCTTCCGCATAATCCTGCGGGTCCCCAGCAGGGAAACCAGAGACCTGCTGCTTGTGGAGGCGGGAGGCGCCTGGGCCAAAGAGGATTCCTTATGGGCCTTGAAGGCGGCGGACGAAATATCCGAGAGCGCTCGGCGTTTGGCCCTATACCAGAAGATCGCCGCCGGAGAAGCAAAAAATCTTGCGCCGGCAAAACCAGAGCAACGGAATCAACCTGCCCTGAGGGCCCTGGGTCAATGGGGTGCAGCAAGGGAAAAGGCCAAGAAGGAAGAATCCCAGGCCACGGCCTTTTTTGAAAAGGCCTTGGAGGAAATCGGGAAGATCCAGGATGGCCGGCAACAGGCTTATTTACTAAGCGGCCTGGCTGCTGATTGGGCCGTCATCGATGAGGAAAAAGCCAGGCGCGTGGCGGGAAAAATTTCTCCTCATTATGCCGAACCCATCTCGTATGCCCTCTTACAGGTGGGGACTCAACTACGAAGATGGAACCGGAAAGCCGCCGAAGCTGTTTTTCAAGAAACCATTTCAGCGACGGCCCAAATTCCCAATGCTTCCCTTCGAGCTCGGAGACTCCTGCAACTCGCCCGGCAATGGCAGATTCTTGACCCGGCAAAAGGACAAGAGGTTCTAAAAATGGCTGAGAGTGAGGCCCGGAAGAATGTCTTCCTGCCCGGTAAGGATGAAAAAATCCTCACCGATATTTTTCTGACGCAAGCGCGTTTGGATCCAGCGGCGGCTTTGCCCCAAGCGCGAAAAGCTGGGCCCCCCTCTATCCAGGCCAGGGTTCTCCTGGAAAGCGCCAAGGTTTTGCACGAAGGCGCCATCGAAGAAAACATCAAGGCCCTGGAAAAGGGCCGGCAATTTGCTCAGAGGAAGAAAAATTTCAGGCTCACTGCTGAAATCGCCTTGGCCTGGTTTTCTCTCGAACCCGCTAAGGGTTTAGAAGTCCTGGCGCAGGTTGGGCCCAAAGAAATTCGGGTCCAGGCCCTGCGCCAGATGGCCTGGCAGAGTGTCTCCCTGCGAAAAGAAAGAAAAGAAGGCCAGGAGCTCTTAGAACGGGCCACCCAGGAAGCTCTGGGGATCGACGGAATCGGAGAGAAGATCAAATTGCTTCAAGAAATCGCCAGAGATTGGGTAGAGTTAGACAAAGAACGGGCCAAAGCGACCTATCTGCAGGCCTATGGAATTGCGGAGAAAGCAGAATTTTCTTCGCCCAAATTTTAACCCCCGCCTCCTTGAACCGCTTAGTTCTTTATGCTATTATGCTTCGAATTTTTTAAATAAACGCCGGTCGCCGGGCTGATCGCCCAAGGAGGAGAAGCAATGGATTTTGAGCTGCCGGAAAGTATTCGACTGATGCGGGATACCGCCCGCCGCTTTGTCAAAAACGAACTGGAGCCTATCTCCCAGCAGGTGGAGGAAGAAGAAAAGATCCCGGAAAGTATCGTACAGAAGATGCGGGACCTGGGATTTTTCGGGCTGGCCATCCCGGAGGAGTATGGAGGGATGGGATTGAACACGTTCGGAGAATGCGTGCTGAACGAAGAATTCGGCCGAGTCAATTCCTGTTTCCGATCCCGTTTTGGGACAAACAATGGCATTGGGTCCCAGGGAATCCTGATCGACGGAACCCCGCAGCAGAAAGAGAAATACCTGCCCCGCATCGCCAGCGGGGAATGGACAGCGGCCTTTGCCCTGACCGAACCCAATGCCGGTTCCGACGCGGCCAACATCCAGACCAAAGCGGTTAAGAAGGGGGATGTCTACCTGCTCAATGGTCTGAAGCATTTCATTACCAATGGGGACATCGCGAACGTAGTTACGGTAATGGCTGTGACGGACAAAGAGAAAGGGACCCGCGGAGTCACAGCATTCATCGTGGAGAAGACTTTTCCGGGCTATGCGGTGGGCAAGATCGACCGCAAAATGGGCATTCACGGAAACAATACGGCGGAACTGGTCTTCGAAGACTGCCAGGTCCCGGTCGAGAACATCATCGGAGGGGCGGAAGGGAAAGGGTTCGTCACCGCCATGAAGGTCCTGGAAAAGGGAAGGATAACGATTTCGGCAGTGTGCGTGGGAACGGCCCAGTATTGTCTCGACACGAGCATCGCCTACTCCAAGCAGCGGATACAATTCGGAAGACCGATCTCCACGAATCAAGCCATCCAGTGGATGCTGGCGGACATGGCCATCTCCATCTACGCCGGAAGACAGATGGTTTACTACACGGCTTGGTGTCGCGACCAGAAACAGCGCGTAACCCAGCAGGCGGCCATGTGTAAGGTATATTGCACGGAGATGGTCAACCGGGCGGCAGACTCGGCCCTGCAAATCTACGGCGGGATGGGGTATATGAAAGAGTCCCCTATTGAGAGGATATACCGGGATATGAGATTATACCGGATTTTCGAGGGCACCTCGGAGGTGCAGCGGATGGTCATTGCCCGGGAGCTGCTGAAGGACTGACAAAAATACCTTTTGGGACGTAGACGAACGCCGATTTGCAGGATTTTAGTTTTTAAATCGCGAAATATTTATCCGTACTTATCTGCGTTAATCTGCGTCCAATTCAATTTCTGCTAAGGAGGAATGGATTTGGTCGCTGCCAAAAGAACTAAGAAAGATTTTTCCACACCCGTTACCATCGCCATCGATAACGTAGCCCAGGCTTATCTGGAGGTGCTCAGAGACCGGGGGATCAGGTATTTCTTCGGGAACGCGGGCACGGACTTCGCCCCTCTGGTGGACGGCTTCGCCCGGTTCGCCGCCGAAGGAAAAAATTATCCCAAACCCATCCTGGTCCCCCATGAATTCGCGGCAGTCAGCATGGCCCACGGGTTCGCCATGGTTACTGGAGAGCCTCAAGTCGTGATGGTGCACGTGAACGTGGGGACCTCCAACGGGCTGACGGGCGTCATGAATGCTTCCAGAGCCAACATTCCTTTGATCTTTACGGCGGGCAGAACCCCGATCACGGAGGGAGAGGTCAAAGGAGGGCGTAACCTACACATTCACTGGGCACAGGAATCTTTCGATCAAGCATCCATGCTGCGGGAATATGTGAAGTGGGATTACGAGCTGAGGAACTTTGTCCAGGTCGAAAAAGTAGTGGATCGGGCGCTCACCATCGCCATGTCCGAACCCAAAGGGCCGGTTTATCTTAGCCTGCCGCGGGAGATCCTGGCCGAGGAACATCAGGAGTTCACCTACACACCCAACCGGTCGAGAATCTATGCCAAACCGGGCCCAGATGCCGCCGCCATCCGCCAGGCTGCTGCTTTGTTGCAGGAGGCAGAGAAACCTCTGGTCATTACTTCTATGTTGGGGAAGAATCCGGCCGCGGTGGGAGAGTTAGTGAAGCTCTGCGAATCTTTCGCCATACCCGTGACGATCGCCATCAGCAACCTCTACCTGAATTTTCCCACCGAGCACCCTATGCATCTGGGCTTCGACCCCATGAGGTACCTCGGGGAGGCGGACGTCGTATTGGTTATTGAATCCGACGTTCCCTGGTTCCCCATCCGGGCCAAACCCAGGCCCGATGCGAAAATCATCCAGATGGGGATCGATCCCTTTTTCTCCCGCTACCCCATACGCACTTTCCCCGTGGATGTTCCCATTTGTGCTGATCCAGAAGTCGGCCTGCGGTCCTTGCGGGAGGCCCTGGCGGCCCATCGAGAAAAAAAAGGAAAGACTCTCCAAGAACGCTTTGAACGATTGGCCAAAGAACACGGAGCGCAGAGGGCGGCCTGGAAAGCCATGGCGGAAAAATATAAAAAGGACCGCCCGATCGATATGGAATGGCTATCTTATTGCGTCGGCCAGGTACGGGATGGGGATACAGTGATTATCAACGAATACGACCTGCGGGCGCATCAGGTCCCGATGAATGAGCCGGGTACTTTCTTTGGCTCGCCCATGTCCAGCGGCCTGGGGTGGTGCTTCGGAGCGGCCCTGGGTGTCAAACTGGCCCGGCCGGATTGCGTCCCGATCGTCTGCATGGGAGACGGTGCCTACCATTTCACGGCTCCCACGGCTTGCCATTTTGTTGCCCAAAATCTTCCGGTAGTGGTAGTAGTTTTCAACAACCAGTGCTGGAACGCCGTGAAGGGATCGGTCCTCGACCTCTACCCGCAGGGCTGGGCAGCGAAGAAAAATCATTTCGTTCTCTGCGATCTCGAACCCTCGCCCGCCTATGAAAAAATCGCGGAATCCTTCGGGGGCTATGGAGAAAGAGTGGAAGAGCCGGGCGAGATCGTCCCGGCGCTGCGGCGGGCGGTGCAGGCTGTCAGGAAAGAGAAGCGTCAGGCTCTCCTGAACGTGATCTGCAAGCATCCCTAAATTGAATGGGACGCAGATGAACGCAGAAACTGCGGATTTTGCATAATAGAGTAATCATAGGAAAAGAGATTAATCAATAGGTGCGCGCCCCCCACCTAACCCTCCCCCTCGGAGGGGGGAGGGAAGGGTGGGGGTGATGCCTTCCCGAGTTTTACAATATTTAGGATTACTCGCTGCTCCTTGAGTACTTCGGCGAATTTTGGTTGCATATCTGCGTCTATCTGCGTTCATCTGCGTCCCAAGGTTTTAACATGCGCAATTGGGCTTTATTTGTTATGATGATTTGCATACTGATCCAGCCCCAGGGAGTTACGGGCGAAGAGAAGGGAACCATGAAACAGGAGATCTCTCTTCCTTTGGAAGCCGCAGGCTGGAAGTGGGACCGCAAGGACCTGAATTATAATCGCCGGACCATTTTCAATTATATCGACGGGGCAGGGGAACTGTACCTGGCCTACAACTTCCAGGGGGTGAGGGTCCGCCGGTTCGAAAAGCCTGGCCAGCCGCCCATCATTACCGAACTTTTTGATATGGGGTCCTCGGAAGATGCCTACGGGGTTTTTTCCTTCGAGCGCCAGGATGAAGATGCCGGCATCGGCCAGGGGTCGGAGTTCGGGGGAGGACTGCTGAGATTCTGGAAAGGAAAATTTTTCGTCAGCATATATGCGGAAGGCGAGAGTGCAGAAGTAGAACCGGCTATCCTCCACCTGGGTCGGGAAGTGGCCAACTCCATCAGGATGACGGGTCCAGCGCCGAAATTGATCAGCGCCCTACCTGATGGGAAGGCTGGGCTTGTTGAAAAGAGCATTCGCTACCTCCACAGCCACATCCTTCTGAATCAGCGCTTTTTTGTGGCCGAGCAGAACATTCTCCGCCTGAATCTCAAAACTGACGTGGTGTTGGCTCCATACTTGCGGGATGGGAAAAAAATCCATCTGCTTCTGGTGCGATATTCCACCGCCAAAGAAGCGGAAGAGGCTTTGCTGAGTTTTAAGAAAGCCTATATGCCCGAGGCCGGGGAAAAAGAGAGTTTGCAGACCGAAGACAAGAAATGGACGGGGGCGAGAAGGCAGAAAGAATTTATCCTGATCGTTTTTGGCGCTCCCCGCGAAGCCGAGGCCCGGGAATTGATCCAAGCTGCGGAAAATAATCTTGGACGCGGATGAACGCAGATTAAAAAAAGAAATCAGCGTCCAAAAAATTACTTAGAAAATACCCCCAAAAACCTTTCCCCTCCCCTTGCGGGAGGGGATGAAGGGGAGGGGGGACCAGACCGATTCACCCCCACCCGCGCCCTCCCCCATCGAGGGGGAGGGGAATAAATCTTATTTTCATCGTTCGCGGGTGACGAAGGCGCCATGAAAGATCAGAAAGAGAGGAATATGCAAGAAACAAGGATCATCACCCGCAGGGACTTTCTGCGGGGTGCCGCTGGGGCCGCGCTGGCCGCTGCCCTGGGTTCGGGGATTCCCGAGGAAGCCCAAGGGGAGCAAAAGGCCAAGGTTGTTCTGATTCGGAATAATGAGGTTTTGGGGCGGCATGAAGGCGTGCGGGGAGAAATCCTGCAATCCATGCTGGATGAAGCGGTGAAAACTCTCCTTTCTGAGAATGAGCTGCTTCAGGCCTGGCGAAACCTTTTCCGCAGCTCGGACGTAGTGGGAATCAAAAGCAATGAATGGTATAAGATGCCGACCCCGCCACAGCTGGAAGCCGCCATCAAGCGCCGGCTGCTCGATGTGGGGGTTCCGGAAAAAAATATCGGCATCGATGACCGGGGAGTTTTGCACAACCCAACCTTCCTCAAGGCCACGGCCCTGATCAATGTAAGGCCGGTGAGGACTCATCATTGGTCAGGGGTCGGGACCTGTCTGAAAAATTACATCATGTTCGTGCCCGACCCCTCGGCGTTTCATGGGGAGGGCTGCTCCAACCTGGGCAAGATCTGGACCCTACCGTTGCTCAAAGGCAAGACCCGTCTGAATATCCTCAGCGCGCTCACCCCGCAATTCTACGGGAGAGGTGCCCATTTCTTCGATAAACGTTACGTCTGGCCATACAAGGGGCTGTTTGTGGGAACCGATCCCGTGGCCGTGGATGCAGTCGGCGCCCACCTTTTACAAGTGAAACGCATTGCCTATTTCGGGGAAGATCGGGCCCTCGACGTCCCTCCCATCCACATCACCGTCGCCGAAAAAAAATATCATCTGGGCGTCAGCGACCTACGCCGCATCCAACTGATCAAGCTCGGGTGGCAGGAAGATATATTGATCTGAACCTCATATAATTTTTCGTGACCGCTTCGACACCCGCGAACCCCGTCCCGCTATAGCGGGAGAAAATGCCCCCTCGCCCCCTTTGCTGAAGGAGGGTTGGGGGGAGTTTGAAAGCTATTTTTTACGTAACCAAATCTTTGGAATTTAGGGAGGGGGATCCACGTGAAAATTGATCCGGCAAATCTGGATTGGGTTGGGGCCCATGAATTGTTAATCGGGGCTGTGCTGCCGCGGCCGATCGCCTTTGTCTCCACGGTTGGAGAGGATGGAGTCTATAATTTAGCTCCTTTCAGTTATTTTACGGCTCTATCATCAAAGCCGGCGGTCGTCGGTTTCGGCATCGGCCGAAAGAGGGATGGGCGGAAGAAAGATACGCTCGTAAATATCGATTTCTCGAAAGATTTTGTCATTAATATTGTGACGGAAGCAATCGCTCAAGCCATGAATCAGGCCTCTGGGGAATATCCCAGCCATGTGGACGAATTCAAGGAAGTCGGTCTGACCCCGGTCAAAAGCGATCTGGTCAAATCACCAAGGCTTGCCGAATCCCCGGTTAACCTGGAGTGTCGGCTGCTGCAAATCCTGGAGTTCGGCGAGCCACCGCGAATCAACAGTTTTGTGATCGGGGAGATTCTCCGGGCTCATGTTCAGGACGGGTTATGGAAGAATGGCGTGATCCAGGGAGATAAGCTAAAGGCGATTGGCCGACTGGGAGAAGACTTCTATTGCCGGACCATGGATCGGTTTGAGATGAAGAGGCCGATTATCCAGCCGTAGTTGCGGCCGAGGCAACTGCCTTAGCGCAGGCGCTTGATCATATCGGGGTTATAAATATGCTCCCCTGGGGCCATCGTGATCGTCATTCCGAAATGAGGCAAGGGGATGCCGTCGTCCACATCGTGCCAGCGGTCGAGAAACTCTGGGATGGGAATAAAGGTGTAATGGCCCAGGGTCGAAGGGTCCATAAAGTAAAGATTGTCGGTATCATATCCGAGGGCGATGGCGTAATGTCCGTCTTTCCAATCCTTTGACCAATCGACCGGAGACTCCGGCCAGGCCTGGATTAGCACGATTACCGGTTTCCGCTCATCGATTAGTCTTTTGAGGTGCGGCAGGGTCATATGGGTTTGCACATCCACCCGGAATCCTAAGGAGCGGGCAAACTCGACGATTTTGGGGTACTGGGTCCCGCGCTTCGGCTCCGCTTGTAGCTTCTTAGCGAGTTGATCTTCGCGAAATTCTTTCCCGTAGTAATAAAGAATCGACTGGAGCGCTGCCACGCCGCAGGTGTAATCAGTCGCCTGGCGAGTCAGGGGAACGCGAATGAGGTTGGCCACTGTCCGGAGGGACCGCACCTCGCTCGGCCCCGGTAACCCCCCAGAGTGAACACAGGCCTGGGCTGAAAAGAAAAGGGCGATGGCCACCAGGATGGCAACCCACCGGGGAGTCCCTTGAATGGCGTTTCCATAATTTCTTAACATGATGTTCGTGCCCTTTCGTCCGGGGATAAATGAATTATTTTGAGTTTACCTCGAGCGTTCCCTTGACCCACTCCAAGGTGACGCGGGCTACCAGGTAGTCACGGCGGGCCTTAGCTAAGTTTCCCTTAGCCTGGGTTAGGTTTAGCTGGGCATCATCGACGTCGAGCTTGGTCTTGACGCCGTACTCATACCCCTTTTCGGCCATGGAGAGAAGACGCTCGGCCTGCTTGACGGTACCCGAAAGGGCCATCACAATCTGGGTGGACTCCTGGAAGGCATTGACGGCATCGCGGCTCTGCAGGGAGATGGAATCAAGCTGTTTGGCTTCGTCGATCTTGAAGTTAGCCAGATCGGTTTTGGCTTGAATTACTTTGCCTCGGGTGCGCAAGCCATCAAAGAAGGGGAAGGTGAAATATACCCCTGCCGACCATTCCTGTCCGTCCGATTGAGCGGGAGCAAAGACCAACTGCCGCCAGCCGTAAGCCGCCTTGAGGTCCACCCGCGGCATGTTTCCCGCGTCATAAATTTTCACCAATTCTTTGGCCATCTCCAGCCGCTTACGCAGGTCGGAGAGCTCCGGCCGGTTATTCCAGGCGATCTCGACGGTTTCTTCATACTGGGGTTGCAGGACGAGCGGAGCTTCCAGGCTTCCGAGCACATCGACTTGCTCACCGATGCCCAGAAGAAATTTGAGTTTTTCCCGGGAGGTGCGGATGAGGTTCTCCGCCCGGATGACATCGGGCCGGGCATTTTCCACCGCCACCGCTGCCGCGAGGATATCGTACTCTGTCGCTACCCCGGCCGCAAACCTCTTGCGAGCTTCGTCCAGGTGGCGGACCCTTTGCTCCAGGACCTGCACAGCCAATGCGGAAAGCTCCTTCGCGAGAAGAATGTCGTAGAAAGAGGCGGAGACATCCCGCAATGCCGCCTGGCGATAGATGCGCAGCTGGTCGTCGGCCGTGGCCAGTCCAACCTTGGCCGCCCGGATGGCTGCCCCGATCCTCCCGAAGGTGTAAAGCGCCTGGGAGAGGCCAATTTCCCCGGTCCGGATCTCCTTTTCTATGGGGATCAGGCCGCGATAGAAGGCGGCGAGACTTTCATCCCGATCGCGGGAGACAAGTCCGGTAATCTGAAATTGGGGAAAAGCAGCGGCCCGTTCTTCGATGTAACGTCCCTCCACTTGGCTCCGGTACTCCCGGGCCTTCCGAATATCCTTGTTCTTCTCCAGGGTGATACGCAGGGCTTCGTCCAGAGTCAGGATCCTGATTCCTTTTTCTTCTCCCAAGGCTCCCTGGGCCCAAAAAATCCCCCCAGCCCCGACCAGGAAAAGAATCATCATCGGGGAAATACGCTTCTTCAAACCAGCCAGAGCAATCCACCAGCTCATTCCTGCGCCTCCTTATTTCCTCCCCAACGACGGCGGGCCCATCCGCCGAAATCATCAAGCACGGTGTACACTACGGGGACGACAACCAGCGTCAGAATGGTTGAGGTGATCAGCCCCCCGATGACCGCGCGGGCCATGGGTGCGCGCATCTCCGCCCCTTGCCCCAGGGCGAGGGCCAGGGGCAGCATCCCGAAGATCATGGCCAGCGTGGTCATCAGGATGGGGCGGAGCCTTCTGCGCCCGGCCTTAATAAGAGCCTCCCTCCGCTCCATCCCACCCGCGCGCAGCACCCGGGTGAAATCCACCAGCAGGATCGCGTTCTTGGTGACCAGGCCCATGAGCATAATCAGGCCGATGAGCGAGATGATGCTGATCGTGTCGCCGGTGAGGAAGAGCATCCCGGCCATGCCCACGATCGAGAGCGGCAGGGAGAACATGATGGCCAGCGGATCGATGAATGACTCGAACTGCGCGGCCAGGATGAGGTAAACGAAGATAATGGCCAGGAGAAGCGCCTCGGCCAGGTAGCCGAAGGACTCAGCCATATCCTCGGCTTCACCCGAAAATACAACCCGGTATCCCGGGGCCATCTGGAGGCGTTCGGCCGCCTTCTTCACTTTGTTCACCGCCGTGCCCAAGGGGAGGTCGTCGAGATTCGCCGAGAGCACCACCTGACGGGACAAGTCCTGGCGGTCAATCTGCGAAGGGGTGGTACTCATGCTGTAGGAAATCAGGTTCTCCAGGGGAACGAGGGATGGAGGCCCAGTGGGCTTGGGGACGGCCAGCCGCAATCTGCCCAATTGGGATGCGTCCTGCCGGAGTTCCAGAGGCAGCCTTACCCGTACATTCACCGCGTCCCCGTCTTCGTCCTCGTAAGTGGTGACCGCCTGCCCGCCGACCAGTGCCCCAACGGTACGGGCGATATCGCCGGTCATCACCCCGGCGTCGGCCGCCCGTTCCCGGTCCACGGCCAGGCGGAACTCCGGAATGTCCTGTTCCAGCGTTACTTCCAGGTCAGCGATGCCGGGGATCCTGTAGAGGTCCCCCTTCAATTCTGCGGCGTATTTCTTCAGGAGGGGGATATCGTCACCCCGGACGTTGACGAGCAGGGACTTCTGGCTGGAGGCTCCCGTCCATTCCATAATGGCCGGCAGGATGCCGGGGATTCTTTCCAGGCGCATCCGGAGATCCCGCTGGATCTCCTCCTGTTTGCGCTTCCGGTCCTTCCGGTCGACGAGCTTCACGTAAACCATGGCATCGCGCACCGTCCCCGTGTCTCCGGCCCCGATGGTGGAATAGGTGTGTTTCACCTCCGGGATCCCTTTCAATGCCCCCAGCAGGGCCTCGACCCGGCCCCGGGTCTCGTCGATGGAGGCGTCCGGCGCGCTCTTGAAGTTCACCTGGAATTCTCCCTTGTCGAAGCCGGGGAAGAACGTGGATTGCAGGTGGAAGATCAGCCCCAGACCCCCGGCGAAGGCGATGGTGGCCAGAAAAAGGACTGTCCGGCGATGATCGAGGGCCCAGGCAATCAATGTCTGGTACCCATCTGCCGTTTGGTCGAACCAGTGATTAAACCGGTCCAAGATCCGGGCGAGGAGATGCCGTTTTCCCTTCCGCTCGATATCCGGGTCAAACCAGCGGGAGGAAAGCATGGGGTCCAGGGTAAAGGAAACAAACAGGGAGACCAGCACCGCGAAGGCGACCGTGATGCCGAATTGGAAGAAGAAGCGCCCTACGATTCCCTTCATATAGGCGACAGGGATAAATACAGCGACAATGGAGAGGGAGGTGGCCAGCACGGCCAGTCCGATTTCGCTCGTCCCCTCTCGGG
>CAYQWO010000024.1:2174-4779 GCA_964421095.1 uncultured Syntrophaceae bacterium | reverse complement strand
ATCCTGCCCTCGTTCCAGGTGGCGGACGATGTTTTCCCGGACAACGATGGCGTCGTCGATGAGCAGCCCGATGGCCAAGGAGAGAGCCATCAGGGTCATCACATTCACGGTCATCCCCAGGAAATTCATGATCATGAAGGAGGAGATCACCGAGATGGGCAGGGTGAGCCCGGTGATCACCGTGGAGCGCCAGGAATTTAAGAAGCAGAACACAATGAGAATCGTCAGGATCCCGCCGAGAATCAACGTATCCTCTACGTCCCGTACAGAGTCGCGGATCATGATCGACCCGTCGCGGACTACCTCGATGACCGTGCCGGGAGGAAGCTCCTTCTGGAGAACCCCTACTTCCTTTTTCACGGCATCGACCACGCCTACCGTGTTGGCCCCTGATTGTTTGAGGATGTCGAGTCCGATGGAGGGGATGCCGTTCACCAGAGCCAGAGACCGTTGTTCCTCGATGCCATCCCGGATTTGGGCCACCTCAGAAAGGGGGATGGGGCGGCCGCCCCGCCGGCCAATGACCATGGTCTTGAACTGATCGACGGCGTCGGGCTTCCCTGATACCCGCAGGGGGTATTCCACCCGGCCTTGGGTTAAGCGTCCCAGGGGGGTATTGACATTCTCCGACTGCAGGCCGGCGATCACCTCGTCTACACCCATCCCCAGTGCTTCCAGGCGCAGCGGGTCGATGTTGACGTTCACCTCCCGTTTGGCCAGCCCGACGAGGTCGACCTTGCCCACGCCGGAAATATTTTCCAGCCGTCTTTTCACCTTCTTCTCGACGAGCGTGGAAATGTCCCGCGCGGAGAGCCTTTCCGACCGCACGGCCAGCGAGATGATCGGGAAGGCGTGAAAATCGAGCTTCTGGATAATCGGTTCCTCGATTCCCTGCGGCAGGTTTCCCCGGATCGCGTTGACCTTGGCCCGCGCCTCCTGGGAGGCTTCGTTGATCTTAACCTCCAGGTGGAACATGACGACAACATTGGAGAGGCCCTCGCGCGAGGTGGACATCACGTGCTTGACCCCCGAGATCGGATTCACTGCCTCTTCGATCCGCTTGGTGACTTCCCGCTCCACGGTTTCAGGGGAGGCACCGGGAAATTTGGTGACCAGCGAGATGATCGGAAATTCAATGTCCGGAAACATGTCGATGGCCAGGCGCCGGTAGGAGAAGATTCCCAGCGTCACCAATGCCAGGATCATTACAGTCGCGAAAACCGGCCTTTTGATGGACAGGTTCGACAGAAACATCTTACTCGTCTCCCAATCCCCCCAAGTCCCCTTTCGTAAAGGGGCACAAGGGGAAATTTTCATGGTCTGGAAAGAATATAGAGTATATCCCCCTCATTTTTGCGAGCTGGGACTCGCCGGGATGATGCTCACCCGTTCCCCTTCCTTGACGTTGAACCCGCCGCGGGTAATGACCTGTTCGCCGGCAGAGAGTCCTGAAGAAATCTCCACCAGACCGTCCGATATCGCTCCTGTTCGCACTGTGCGGCGGTGAGCGATGTCCCCGGTCACCACAAATAGTTCTCCCTTTTTCCCCGGCACGTCCCAGGCCAGAAAGGCCGTCTGGGGCACCCTCAGCACACCCGTGCGCGTGCCTGTCATAATGCGGCCCTTCACGAAAAGCCCGCCTTTTAGCTGCTCATCCACGTTCTCCACCTCGGCGACCACCTTCACCGACCGATCCGCCTCGTTCACCGCGGGGTTGATGAACTTGACCTTGCCAGAGAAGGCTTTCCCCGGCAGGGCATCGATGGAGAAGGTAAGGGGCTGGCCCACGCGCACGGCTCCCATCTCCACCGAAGGGACGGTTACGGTCAGGTCCAGCACACTGTTATCGATAATTCGGAACATCGGCTTGGCGCCCATCTCCCCCACGTAGTCCCCGACGTTGACGTTGCGCAGGGATACCACGCCGTCCATTGACGAGCGAATGATCGCCTTGGAGAGGCGGGTCTGGGTGTAACGAACTTCCTCCTCCGCGGCCTTTATCTGGGCCGTGGCCGTGGTGATCCGGGCCGCTGCCGCCTCCTTCTCGGTGAGTCCGTCATCCAGCGCCTGCTGAGTTACCAGTCCGGCTTCTTTCAGCTTTAACAAACGCTCGTACTCCCGGTTCGCCCGATTGGCAGATACCTCGGCCTGAAGAAGGTTGGCCTTGGCCACGTCAACCGCCAATTGCGCTTTCCGCAGAATTAGCTCGGCCTCTCGCGTATCCAGCTTGGCCAGGGCAGTGCCCTTGTTCACCCGGACCCACTCGGTCACGTATACCTCGGCGACGATCCCGGTGTATTCTGACTTGACATCGGTGCCAAATTTGGCCGAGAGTGACCCCACTACGTCAATCCCGTCGGAGATCGTCGAGGCCGCAACTTTGAATACCTCTACAGCCACCGGAGGTTTTCCAGCCTTTTCAATTTTCTTGGGGTCTTCCCCCGTAGCCGAGCATCCGCAGAGGATGCTCAAGAAGACGATCGGTATGAATCCGAACCGGCATGGCCTTTTCATTACTGTTCTCCCCTTCTCGGGCCCTTGGAAATTCCCCGAAAGATGAGCTTCAGAACCCTGGCGAGCCCTTGCCGGCCCAGGCCCATTTCCT
>CAYQWO010000024.1:0-2074 GCA_964421095.1 uncultured Syntrophaceae bacterium | reverse complement strand
CGAAAGATGAGCTTCAGAACCCTGGCGAGCCCTTGCCGGCCCAGGCCCATTTCCTGTTGGCCGAGCTGCACTTCCATGGCCACATTGATCGCTCCCAGAACGGCCCAGGTCATATCCTCCGCCTTCCCCCTCCGGAATTCTCCGCTGCGCATCCCTTCCACCACCAGCCGCCGGATGGCTTCCTGGAACTTGAGGTGATAGGCATCAAAGTCAAAAAAAGGGGCCCCCTGGTGTGGCCCATAATAGATGGCGTACATTACCCGTACAGCGTTGATGTTTTCCATCAACAGGCAGAAGGCTTGATCGCACAGGCGCAGCAGCTTCTCCTTCGCGCTTCCTTGATCCCCGCGGGCGGAATCGAGAAGATGATCGGCTTTGGCGAAAGTTGTCCGCATGAGTTCGAGATAGATTCCTTCTTTATTCTTAAAGTAATAGTACAGGACGGGCCTCGTAACCCGGGCCGAGGCCACGATCTCGCGTACCGTCGTGGCGGCGTAGCCTTTGCGGGCGAACAAATCCGTGGCGGCCACTAGCAGGCGCTGGCGCACGCTTCCGTGCGGCAATTTGTTCTTGTTCTCCTTTTTTTTCATCTTTCCACCTTATCGTCTGCGGCTGGAATTTACTTAACGGTAAGTATAAATGCTATGGGGGGGCCAAGTCAAGACAAATTTATGGGAGGAGGGCTTTAGGGTAAAGGCTTCAGGCGACCTTCTCCATCCACCCGTAGGGATCTTTAATTTTACCGTACTGGATGCCCATGATATGGTCGTAAAGCTTCCGCGAAAGGGGCCCCACTTTCCCACCACCGATCACAAAGCTTTTCCCCCGGTGGGCCAGTTTGCCCACGGGGGAGATCACGGCCGCCGTGCCCGTGGCGAAGACCTCCTTCAGCTTTCCGGATTCCAGGGCAGAGATCACCTCATCCAGGCTGATCATCCGTTCGGAAACTTTGAGCTCCAAGTTGCGGGCGATGTGCAGCACGGAATCGCGGGTCACTCCGGGCAGGATGGTACCGTGCAGAGGTGGGGTCACCAGCTCTTCATCGAGGTAGAAGAAAATGTTGCTCGTGCCCACCTCCTCGGCATATTTTCGCTCAATGGCGTCGAGCCAGAGCACCTGGGTGTATCCCAGCTCATGGGCCTCCTCTTGGGCCAGGAGGCTGGCGGCATAGTTGGCCAAGGTCTTAGCCTCTCCCAGTCCGCCGCGCGCCGCCCGAATATATTTCTCCGTGACGTAAATATCTACAGGGTTAAAGCCCTGGGGGTAATATGCCCCTACAGGCCCCAGCATGATGTAAAAAAGGAATCTTTTGGAGATCTGTACCCCCAGCGCGGCTTCGGTAGCGATCATGTTCGGGCGGATATAAAGAGAGGTTCCGGGAGCAGAGGGTACCCAGTCTTTCTCCAGCCGAATCAGCTGCTTGGTGGCGTCCAGGGCAAAGTCCACATCCAACTCCGGCATGCAGAGGCGCCGGGCCGACCGGTTCAGACGTTCGTAGTTCATCCGCGGGCGAAAAAGGTAGATTTCGCCACTGGTCCAGCGGTACGCTTTTAGGCCCTCGAAGACTTCCTGCCCGTAGTGCAGGACCAGAGCTGCGGGGTCTAATGGAAGGGGATGGTACGGTTCGATCCGGGGATGATGCCACCCCTGCCCCGGGTCATAATCCATCATAAAAAGATAATCCGTGAAAATTTTGCCGAAGCCCAGTTCCGTGCCAGGGGCAGGCTTTTTTTTGAGGTCCTTCGGCGAAGCCTTGGTAATCGGAATTTCAGCCATCGGAAAAGCTCCCTCGGAGGATTAGTCAATTCCTGAAAAATTTATATAACATAAACACTATCGGAAAGGAAGTAGGAAAAAGATCATTGCGGAAACCCAGGGAACTGCAGGAAAAAGGGCGAGGTCCCTAAAGTTTTTTTCTGGAATTCCGATGTCTTAGATGTATTTTGGCAAATGGGCTGGGGTCATTTGCAGATTATTCCTGAGAAAAAGACCTAAGGGGGTGCTGATGGCGGTCTTCAGTTATTATCGGAAAGAAATCGATGCGAAAATCGTCTACTATGGGCCTGGGCTTTGC
>CAYQWO010000023.1:5949-16766 GCA_964421095.1 uncultured Syntrophaceae bacterium | reverse complement strand
ATCTGGACGGCGATCAGTCTTTACAATGGATACCTGGCTTTTTCCCATCGGCATCACTCCATCATCTTCTCAGTTTATTTCCATCTTTATTTCCATGGGCTTGAATCTTTTAAGCCCATGGGCTCGGGTCTGAAGAGCCGCCCATCCATTTCCTTAATGTCATCGGAAATCTTAAAGGCAAATTCTACGACGGGGACGATGTCTCTTTTGATATCCACTCCCGGGGCCACTTCCACCAAGATTAAACCTTCCGGTCTCAATCGGAAAACCCCTCTTTCGGTTACATAGACAACCTGCTGGCCTTTTTCCAGGGCATAGGAGCCATCGAAAGT
This sequence comes from uncultured Syntrophaceae bacterium, assembly GCA_964421095.1. Taxonomy (GTDB): domain Bacteria; phylum Desulfobacterota; class SM23-61; order SM23-61; family SM23-61; genus CAYQWO01. Next base: position 16,434 of record CAYQWO010000023.1, on the reverse strand, counting down.
CAGATGTTGCACCTGGCGTACAAATTTGATGACTTTTCCTTCCTGCACAATATTCAATTTCCCACCTTCTATGGATTGCTTCACGCCTCCCGTGGTCAAGGTTCCCAAATAGACAACCTTTCTTACATTATGCACGATATCGATAAAACCCCCGACCCCGGCCAACACATGGGGCAGCTTGCTCAGCTTGCTCACATTTACATTGCCCTGCCCATCAACCTCTGCAAAGGCCATGCAGGCAGCATGGATCCCACCTCCGTTCAAAAAATCAAATTGGGAGCCGGCATCAATAATCGCCTGCGGGTTGAAGGACCCGCCAAACTGCAGTCCGGTCAGGGGAACGCCCCCGATGGCGCCGTGTTCCACCGTATAGGTGATCTGATCGATGAGCCCTTCCTCCACGGCCACCTGGGAGATCAGGGAGGGAATGCCAAATCCCAGATTGACGACGTACCCCTTGCTTAACTCCATCAGAGCCCTTCGGGCCAGGATCTTTTCCACCCCCATCGGTACCTTTTCAATTCGGGCCCAAGGTTTTTTCAGCTCCCCGCTGGCCGAAGGATCATAGTCGATTCCCGTGGCCTGTTTTTGCCCCTCGTCCACCACCACAGCATCCACGAGGATCCCGGGTACCCGGACCATTTGCGGGTTTAAGCTCCCTCGGGCGGCCGCTCTCTTAACCTGGGCGATGACTTTCCCCCCGCAATTTCGGGCGGCCATTGCCTGATATAGGGTGACCGAAAAGGAGACCTCATGTTCCATAGTAATGTTTCCGTCCTCATCCGCAGTCGTCCCCCGGATAATGGCTACCTGGATGGGGAATGTCTTGTAGAAGAGGTATTCCTTTCCCTGGAGCTTGATCACCTCAATCAGGTCTTCCCGGGTAATCTCATTCATCTTGGCTCCATTGATTCTCGGATCTACGAAGGTCCTCAATCCAACTGCGGTGACCAGCCCCGGTCTTTTCGCCGCGATTTCCCGGTGCAGGTGCATCAGAACACCCATGGGAAAATTATAGGCCTCAATTCTATTCTGGAAAATCATCTCATAAATCTTGGGCGGCTGGGAAGAGGCCGGAGCGGTAACATACGATCCGCCAATCAACCTCTTGATCAGGCCTTCATGGGCGAGGTGATCCGTACCCGCTGTTCCGTAAACATCTCCCACGGCCACGGGAAACACCACGGTCAAGTCACGGGGAGAGCCCGATGCTAAAAACCGCTGCTCCAGGGCCGTCAGAACCTTTTCGGGCACGAGACCCCCGACGATCCCACAAACGGAAACCACATCCCCGCTTTTCACCAACTTGACGGCTTCCTCTGCGGTCATCAATTTGCTGGTCACTTTCGACCTCCTTTTTCTGCGGCGCAAATGGGTAGACCCAAATTCTTCTCGAAAGATCCCCCCGAGGAAGGATCTATATGAGACCCATTTCCCGCAGGATCTTCCGCAACAGATTCTCCTCCTCGGCGGTCAAGGGCAGCCGAGGACTCCGGCTCGGCCCGCCAGCGTGGCCCAACAACTCGGCTCCCTTCTTGGCGAGCTGGACAATTTTGCCCATCGGTCCTTCGATGAGGTTCAAAAGGGGGAGCATTTTGAAGTAAAGAGCTCTGGCTTTATCATAATCTTTGTGTACCAGGGCCAAATCAAAGAGCTGGGAACACATCTTGGGACAAATATTTCCGGCGACGATGACTCCTCCTTCGGCTCCCATGAGGTAAGACTCCAGGAGCAAGTCGTCAAACCCGGCAAAAGGAACGATTTTCCCCTTCCCTTGGAGGACCAGCAGGCCGATGCGGCGCACATCCCCCGAGCTTTCTTTGATGTATTTGACGTTGGATATCTCGCTCAAGCGGACGACGGTCTCCACCGATAGATCCACCTTGGTCGTAAAGGGGTTATTATAGATCATGATGGGCAGGTCGACGGCATCAGAGATTTGTTTATAATGATGGTAGACCTCATCCGGATTGGGACGACAGTAGTAAGAAGGGGCGATCATGACCGCGTCCCCACCCACTTCCTTGGCAAATCGCGTGTACATAATGGCATCCCGCGTGGTCTCCGCGCCAGCCCCGATGCATAGAGGAACACGCCCCCGAACCTCCTCGGCGGCGATCTCCGTTACCCTTTTCCGTTCGCTTTCCGTTAGGGAGACGTATTCGCCAGTGCTGCCCGTGGTAATGACTCCATGGATACCCTCGCGGATTACCCATTGGATATTCTCCCGCAGGCCCTTTTCATCGATGCTTTGATCCGGCTTCATGGGAGTTGCCAACACGGCAAACGCCCCTTTCAAAGGTTTTGCCATTTTATTCTCCTTTCCCTTTGTTTCTTGCTAAAAATGAAAAAATCCCCTTTTCTTGAGATTTCTTACGCACTATATTTTCCTGTCCCCCCACAAATGGGCAAAGGGCTGTTCAGAGTACCTTGAGAACCGTTTGCCCTTCTAATACTTTTTCCCCGCGCTGATTGGTCGAGGAGGCCTGGAAGATGACTTCCTTCTTGGCCGGGTTCTTTTCGATGCACCTCAATTCAGTTGTAATCGTGTCTCCGAATTTTACCGGGGCAGTAAATTTTACATCATAACGGTAGGAGACCCCTCCGGGGGGAGGAATCTTGCTGGACATCTTGGCCATCACCGTGGAGATAAACCCCACCAGCAGAGCCCCATGGGCGATTCTCGTCCCGTACCGCGTCTTTTTGGCAAATTCTTCATCCACGTGAACCCCGTAAAAGTCACCGGTGATCCCGGCAAAGGCGTAGACATCTGCCTCCGTCACGGTCTTACTGAAACTTTCAACCATCCCGATTTCCAATGCCTCCATGCCCTTTTTTTCGCTCATCCCTTTACCTCCACTGATGCAATTTGCTCAACCCCATAGGCTCTGGCCGAAAGAGCTTTGGTTCCATCTCTTTCAAATCCGGGGCCACTTGCAGCTTAAAACCCATTTGCCCAGCAATATCCTTTTCTATATTTACTCCCGGCGCTACCTCCGTAAGCAGGAGTCCATCCGGGTGCAGACGGAAAATTCCACGCTCCGTCACATAGAGGACTTTCTGGCCTTTGCTGCTGGCGAGCTGGCCATTGAAAGTGATCTGCTGTACGCGAGGGACGAATTTCTTAAATTTCCCATCTTGAACGACTCGTAATCTCCCCTCGGCGATATCAACCTTTATCCCTCCCGCGGTCATCATTCCACAAAAGACGATTTCCTTCGCGTTCTGGATCAGATTGATAAATCCCCCGGCTCCGGCCAGGACATGGGGCATCTGCTGCAATTTTGTGACGTTCACATGGCCTTCCCGATCCACTTCGGCAAAAGCCAGGCAAACGGCATCCGGGCCGCCCCCGTCGATGAAATCGAATTGGGCCGGGGAATCCAGAAGGGCCTGCGGATTTAGGGAACCTCCGAATTGGATCCCGGAAAACGGCATCCCGCCGATGCATCCATGCTCGGTCGTAAAAGTAATTTTATCGAAAACCCCTTCTTCCCAAGCCACCTGCGGGATCAGGGCCGAGACACCAAATCCCAAATTTACGACATAGCCGCTCTTGAGCTCCATCAGCGCCCGGCGGACCAGTATTTTCTCCAGGTTGAAAGGCAGGCCGATGCCCTGCAAAGGGGAGCGGATCTCGCCGCTGGCCCCCGGGTCATAAACGATCCCTGTCGTCTGCTTCTGCTGCTCATCGACGACGATGGCATCCACCAAGATCCCGGGGACTTTGACCATCTGGGGATGCCTCGTTCCCCGCGCCGCCACCCTTTTTACTTGAGCAATCACCTTTCCGGCGCAATTGTGGGCCGCCATGGCCAAAACTAAGACCGTGGAGGCGGTGTACTCATGCTCCAGGGTGATGTTCCCATCCTCATCGGCAGTCGTTCCCCGAATCAGGGCGACATTTATGGGAAAGGTCGGAAAGAAAAGATAATCCCGTCCGTGCATTTTGAAAACCTCGACCAGATCGGCCTTGGTTGTCTCGTTCATTCTGCCGCCTTCGATCCGCGGGTCCACAAAGGTTCCCAAACCGACCTCGGTGATCACCCCGGGACGTTTGGCGGCAATTTCCCGATGGAGGTGCATAAGTACGCCCATGGGGAAATTATAGGCCTCTACCTTGTTCTGCATGATCATCTTATAAATCTTCGGCGGCTGTTCTGAGGATCTGGATACGGTATAGGACCCACCGATCAACCTTTTGATCATCGCTTCATGGGCCAAGTGGTCAAGGCCCTGGATTTCATAGGCATCCCCCACAGCAACGGGAAACACAATTGTAAGGTCCCGGGGTGAACCGGTCGCCAAAAATCTCCTTCCCAGGGCCGCCAATACCTTCTCGGGTGTGACCCCCCCGGATATCCCGCAGACAGAGACTGTATCCCCAGTTTTAATCAATTGCACGGCCTCTTCAGCCGGCAGCACTTTATTTGACACGATCAGTTTCCTTACTTCACCAATCCAGACAGCCGAGGGTATAACCTCCATCGACGTAGATGGTCTGCCCCGTAAGGTAATCAGAGGCAGGGGAAGCCAGGAATAAAACGATCCCGGATAGATCCTCCGGCCTGCCAAAACGTCCCAGGGGGATTTTCTGGATCATCTTCTGTTTGCGCACCGCGTCGCCGTCGATATACGCCGCATTCAAAGTTGTGCGGATAATGCCCGGGCCGATGGCATTGACATAAATCCCATGCTTGGCCCACTCTAAGGCCAAAGATTTGGTCAATTGGGAGATCCCTGCTTTACTGGCATTATAAGCCGCCCGGTTATTCAGCCCGAAGGTCGCCCCCACTGAGGATAGGTTGATGATCTTTCCCCTTTTTTGCTTGATCATCTGTTTTCCCACGGCCTGGCAGCATAAGAATAGCCCTTTCAGGTTAATAGCCATGATTAAATCCCAATCTTTTTCCTCCATCTCCTCTGCTGGGCTTCTGACGATCACACCGGCGTCGTTGACCAGGACGTCAATCTTTCCATAACGATCCAGTGTTTTTCCGACCATCTCTTCCACCGATTTTTTTTGAGAGATATCCGCCGGAATGGAGATGGCCGAACCACCGCCTTGCTGGATGCTCTGGGCTGCCGCTTCTCCTTCCGGAGCCCGGCGATTGACGATGACGATTTCTGCGCCAGCGCTGGCCAGAGTTTTGGCCAGGGTAAACCCGATCCCCTGACTTCCACCCGTGACGATCGCCACCTGTCCCCTCAAATCAAAATAAGATGGCATTTTTTCTCTCCTCTTAGACCATGGTCTGGCCCCCATCTACAAAGAAGGTTTGTCCGGTGATATGGTTGGCCATATCCGAGGCGAGAAAAGTTACCATAGCCGCCTGCTCTTCGGGTTTGGCCAGCCTGCCCAGAGGGATTCCGGCCCGGAAGTTTTCCAGGTTTCCCCGGATAATGCCCTGCAAAACCGCCGGGTCATCCTTGGCTTGAATCTTTACCAGCATCTCCGTCGCGGTGGCCCCCGGGCAAAGAGCGTTTACCGTGATCCCATACTTGGCAAGTTCCAAAGCCGACACCCGGGTCAGAAGGATGACCCCAGCCTTGGAGGCACAATAGGCCGCATTATTGGTGCGGGGCACCTTGCCGGCATTGGAAGCGACGTTGATAATCCTGCCATACCGCTGCGCAAGCATTTTGCGGGCCACGGCCTGCGAACAGAGAAAAGTCCCTTTCAGGTTTACCGCAAGAGTGGCATCCCAATCTTCTTCTTTCGCCTCCAGGAAAGGAGCCACTCTCAGTATGCTGGCGTTGTTGACCAGAATGTCGATGCGGCCAAACTTCTTACAAGCCGCAGCGACCATGTCCTGGACCTGTTTATTTACCGAGATATCCGCCTGAACGGGTAGGGCTTCTCCACCCTTTTCTTTGACCTCCCGAGCCACCTGCTCCACCTCGGGGAGGTCGAGATCGTTCACTACAACCTTGCCCCCGGCGGCAGCAATGGCCAAGGCAATGGCCCGACCGATCCCCCTACGGGCACCGGTAACGATGGCCACTTTATTCGTAAGGTCGATTCTTAAACCCTGCATCTTTCCTCCTTCATAACATGTTCTGCCTGCTATCTACGTAAGAGGCCTGCCCTGCAATGCGTTTGGCGGCCCGCAAAAAAGCCAAACCATCGTTTCCCCTCACTGCAGCAAATACCGGGCGATCACCATCCGCTGGATCTGGCTGGTTCCTTCCCAGATCTGGTAAACCTTGGCATCCCGGTAGATCCTTTCAATCGGATAGTCCTTGGTATAGCCGTAGGCTCCGTGGATTTGCAGAGCATCCGTCGCCACTCTGACGGCCAGATCGGAGGCGAACAGCTTGGCTTCCGCCGCCTCGCGGGAATACGGTTTTCCCTGATCGCTCAAAAAGGCCGCTTTCCGCAGCAACAGTCTGGCGGCCTCGATATGGGAAGACATGTCCGCAATCATGAATTGAATGGCCTGGAAATTCGCAATGGGCTGGCCGAAGGCTACCCTTTGCTTGGCGTATTTTATTGCTTCTTCCATGGCGGCCTGGGCCACCCCCAGGGCCTGGGAGCCGATTCCAATCCGGCCCATGTCCAAAGAGCCCAGGGCGATCTTTAACCCCTGGCCTTCTTCCCCCAGGATATTCTTCCCCGGCACCCGGCAGTCCTCGAAGATCAACTCCGATGTTTCCAGACCTCTTACCCCCAAAAGCTTTTCCTTCTTGCCCCGGGAGAATCCTGGGGTTCCCATCTCCACGATGATGGAACTCATCCCTTTGGACCCTTTACTGCGGTCCGTGTAGACCAGGGCAATGATCAAATCCACGATGTTCCCGCAGGTCATGAAGCGCTTCGTTCCGTTCAGGATGTAATAGTCTCCATCCCGCCGGGCTGTGGTTTTGATGGACTTCAGGTCCGACCCGGCGTCGGGCTCGGTCATACCTGTCGCACAGATCTTCTCTCCCTTGCCCAGAGGAATTACGAATTTCTTTTTCTGCTCCTCTGTCCCGTGGCGCAGGATCATGTGAGACATCAGTTTTGTTAGCAACTGCGCGTCGGACACAGCCGCAGAGGCTCGGGCTAATTCTTCTTCGACAATGGACCAACTCACAGTATCTGCGCCCGAACCCCCATATTCTGGCGGAAGGGTCATGGCCAAGAGACCGAGTTCGGCCATCCGTTTGTAGATTTTCCAGGGGAACTCGTCGGTTTCATCAATCTGCGCGGCCACGGGCTTGACCTCATTCTCGGCAAAGTCCCGTACAGTCTCTTGGATCATCTTTTGTTCGTCGGTGAGGTTGAAAATCATTTCTATGGCCCCCTTCGAGGATATTTTTCTTCTACCCCTTCACCCCGCCAGCGCCCCAGCCCTCGACCAAGTATTGTTGTACGGCGACAAAGAAAATGACTGCGGGAATGGTGATCATGACGCCGGCGGCCATGATCAGCCGCCAGTCCACGACGGCCATGTGGAAAAAGTCGTTGATGCCGACGGGCAGGGTTTTGAGAGGGTCTGTGGAGATCAGCACGCTGGCGAAAAGAAAGTCATTCCAGGCCACGATAAAAGTAAAGATAGAGGTGGCGATGATTCCCGGCAAAGCCAGGGGAACGACTACATACAGCAGGGCCTGCCTGCGGGTGGCTCCATCGATCCAGGCGGCATGCTCGAGTTCGACGGGAAGACTTTGGAAAAAAGCCCTCAGAATCCAGATCGCATAGGGCAGGGAAAAAGAAATATAGGAGAGGGCGACACCGACCCGCGAATTTGTCAGACCCAACGAGCTGGCGAAGATGAACAGGGGAACGATAAGGACAATCGGGGGAAACATGTAGGCCAACAGAAGAAACTTGGCGATCTTTTCCCGGCCCCGATATTGATAGCGGGTAAGACTATAAGCGGCGATCGCCCCTAAAATGACGACGATCACGGTCGCGATGCCACTGATGACGATGGAATTGACGAAGTACGTCCAGAAATTGGTCTCATGAAAGAGCTTCCAGTATCCGCCCCAGCTCAGTTCATGGGGCACAAAGGTCGGCGGATACGCTAGAAGCTCCGGGCTGGTCTTGATGGAGGAAACGACCATCCAGTAAAGGGGAAATATACAGTATAGAAAAAGACCCAGGCGCAGGCCCCATTTGCCCATGTTCTTGGTCAAAAAATTCGCGCGCACCTTGGCCGGGGCGTACACCCTTTTCTGAGTTACGTCTACGCTTTCTGTCTTTCTGTTGGCTGTAACTCTCACTCTTCCTCCTCTCGCGGAAAGGCAATGAAGTAAGCCGTTACGCCAGCCAGCAGCAGCGCGAACATGACGTTGCTCAACGCTGCCCCCATACCTGCATTGTAAAAGGTGAACGCCCATTGGTAGGTGTAAACCGGCATGGTGCGAACGCCTTCGCCCGCTCCCGCTCCGAACCCCAGCAGCCAGGGGACTTCAAACTTCGTGAACATCCAGATTCCCCGAAGAAGAACCACAATGAGGAGCACATTGCGCAGCTGGGGCAGGGTCACGTGAATGAACTGCTGGATGGGCGAGGCTCCGTCCACCTTGGCAGCCTCGAAAAGCTCGGGGGGAATGGTCTGCAGTCTGGCCAGGACGTTTACACAGACGAAAGGGAAGAAAGTCCAGACGCTAAGGAAGATCAGAACATACATGATGGTGTTTCGGGACATCCAGGCATCAGGCATGAAGGGGACGTGCAGGACATTTAATATATAGGGGATTACCCCGTACATGTCGTTCATCAGCCAGCGCCAGACGAAGATGGCGATAATCGTGGGAACCATGTAGGGGAAGAGGGCGATGCCCCGCAGGAAATCCCGCCCGCGGAACCGGGCATGGAGGATCAAGGCCCCGGCAATCCCCAAAACGATCTGCAAGGCTGTGCTGGCTATGGTGTAATAGGTAGCTAAATAAAAGCTGTCCCAGAACCGGGCGTCTTTTAACAAAAAAAGATAATTCTTAATCCCCACCAATGAGGCTGTGGGCATGAGGGAATGTTTTTCGTAGAAACCCAGCCATACATTGTAAAAAACCGGGAAGATAATGAAGGAAAGAGCTAAGGCGGCCGAGGGAAGGAGAAGGAGAATTCCATTTATATCTTGTCTGGATTTTTCGAATTTTGCCTCAAAAGGTTTGAAAGACTTTGAGTTCATACTTCTTTCCCCGGTTGTACTTATCAATGGACGGGGCTGGGCAAAGGACCGGCCGGAGGATATGGCCCCCGGCCGGCCAGTAATTGCTGGTTACCCTTTCTTCCACTTTTCAATGATGTCGCGGGTAATACGAAGGTTAGCTTCCTTGGCAGCTTTCTTGGGATCTTCACCTTTCTCCACCACTGCCATGACCAGGTCAGCCAGGATCGGGGAGGCGGCTACATCGCCCAGCCAGGGGACCAACCGATCTTTCGGGTCGCACACCAGAATGGGGTGAGCTCGCTCCCGCTCCACCCAAGCCACCTGGGCATCCAGCCAGGGCTTCCATCGCTTCCGTTCGGGGAAGCCCATATAGTCGGGGTCTTTGAAGTCCTCTTTAATGATGGAGTTGAGGTGCACGGGCACAGAATTACAGTATTTCCGATAGTTTTCCTTTTTGTAGAAAAATTTCAGGAACTCTCTGGCTGCCTCCTTCTCTTCTTTGGGAGCGCCAGAGAAAATCATCCAATTTTCGCCGTCATACTGGGTTAGGGGTTCTTTCCCCAATGGCCCGCGGGTTTTGGGCCAGACCTGGAAGGTCTCTGGGTTGGCCTTCTCTTTGGGAGCGTATTGATCGATGAACCCGGCTGTGCGGCCCCAGATATAGGTCATTGTCACCCTGCCGGTAGCCAAAGCCGAAAGCGTCTCCAGGTAATCATGAGAAGACCAGCCAGGAGGCATATAGGTTTTAACCCTTTTCCAGAATTCCAGCATACCGATCACCTGGGGTGAATCCAGGGTGGGATTGCCGGCGTCGTCAAAGAGTCGGCCACCGTTGCTCCCTGTCCACATGTAAAAATCTTCATTGACGAAGAATGGGATTCCCGACATGGCCATGGCATAATATCGGGGCGGCTTGTTCAGCTTCGGCATATCCTTAAGCCAATCGTCCCAGGTTTTCCAAGTAGAGGGGTCAACCTTGGCCTCCTTGGCATAATCCCCGCGCCCACAGAGAAGGTCACAACCCCAGGCGTGGACCAGGCCGTAAATGCGCCCTTTATATTCCGAAAACTTCAACGCCGTAGGGAAGATGCGGTCCTTGCCGATGGATTTAACGATATCATCTATGGGTTCGATGATTCCCTTGGCCTGGAAAGTAGTCACTGTGTAAACTTGGCCATGGGAAGCAGCCGGCGGAGTCTTGGCGGCTAAACCTGCCTGGATTTTGCGGTCCATGTCCCCCCATCCCATTCCCTCTGAGTTAATTACAATATCCGGGTGGAGACGCTGGAAATCCGCGATGATCTCCTTCATGGCCCCCCGCGTGACCGGATTCGGCTCGGTATCCCACATCGCTATTGTGATTTTCTTCTGGCCCCGGGCT
>CAYQWO010000023.1:0-5849 GCA_964421095.1 uncultured Syntrophaceae bacterium | reverse complement strand
TCTTCCGAGAGGAGGAAGGCAACCACCCCGGCGTTCTCCGCCGCTCAGAGTTTCGGCCCTTTGTTTGGACCGCTCCTGTAAAACCGGGAATAGTTCATGGATTAAAACTCAATGTTAACGCATTATTGAGGATAATATGTCATCATGTCAAGAAAAGTTTGGGGGCTTTACACCGGGAATGATTTACGGCAAGATTATAATGTACTTCAGCTGAGATCATGCCCCAGGCGGCAGGGCGCGCGATTTTTGCTTTTGGATTGCGCAGTCCGCAATTAGATCAACGTAAGTATGCCTCTCAGTCCCATCCGCGTTGCAGGAGCACGGCAGAACAATCTCCAGGGGGTCGCTGTCCTTGTCCCGGTCGGGGCCCTGACCGTGGTGACCGGGGTGGCCGGCGCGGGCAAGTCATCCCTCGCTTTCGATGTCCTCTACGCCGAGGGGTACCGTCGGTACGTCGAGACCTTCTCTCCATATGCCCGCCAGTTCCTCGAGCGAATGGATCGGCCCGACGCGGAGCGCATCGAGGGCGTGCTTCCGGGGGTGGCCATCGAACGGACCACCCCTGTATTGACCTCGCGCTCGACCGTCGGAACGATGACTTCCATCGATGATTACTTGCGACCCCTGTACGCGCGGGCAGCGACGCTTCACTGCCAACGCTGTGGCCAGCCTGTCGAACGCCATTCTCCCTCCGCGATCTTTCAGGTCCTCACCTCGAAGGGGGTGGGGAAAAATGTGTTTATCTGCTTTACCCGCCAGGTTGGGCGCCTCAGTCCGACCGCACTCCGGGACATTCTCCAGCAAGCCGGGTTGTTCCGGGTGCTGGAGGAAGGTCAGGCAGTCCGCCTGGAGGAGGCCGAGCTGCGGCCAAAGGACGGCGCAATCACGGTGGTCCTCGACCGGATCACCATCGATCCGGCTCGCCGTCGCCGGATTGTGGACTCGCTGGAATCGGCTCTCCGTTTCGGCGGGGGACGCCTGGAAGTTTGGATCGAAGGTGAGAAAGAGCCTTGGCCCTTCAGTGAGAAGCTGCAGTGCGCCCGGTGCAACATCGACTATGCCGACCCGACGCCGGCCCTTTTTTCCTTCAACAATCCCATCGGAGCCTGCGAGACTTGCAACGGCTTTGGCCGGGTCATCGATATCGACCCTGACCTGGTGATTCCCGATGCCAACGTCAGCATTGCCGACGGCTGCATCAAACCCTTCCAGACTCCCGCCTACGGCGTATGCCAGGATGACCTGCTGGACTTTCTCCGCCGGCGGAGAATCCCGGCCGATCGGCCCTGGCGCGACCTCGGCGCCGAGGTACAACAGTTAATCTGGAATGGCGAGCCCGAGCGGCCCTGGTATGGCATCAAGGGATTCTTTGAATGGCTGAGAGGCCGGCGCTATCGCAAGCAGGCGCGCATCTTTCTGTCACGGTACCGGCGCTATCTCACCTGTCCTGATTGTGGAGGAGGCAGGCTCAAACCCCCCGCTCTTCTCTTTCGTCTGAGCGGCAAAACCTTCCCCGAGGTCCAGAAGATGTCGATCACCGAGGCCGGATCATTCTTTCGCCTTTGGTCCGCGCGCATCGGGGATCGAGCGACCGAACTCCTTCTCGACGAAATCCGCGGCCGACTGCGGTTCCTGTTGGACGTTGGGCTGGGCTATCTGGCTCTGGGGCGCCAATCCCGGACCCTTTCGGGCGGGGAGACCCAGCGGGTCACCCTCGCCACGGCCCTGGGGGCCTCTCTGACCAGCACGCTCTATGTCCTTGACGAGCCCTCCGTGGGTCTCCACCCTCGGGACAAGGAGCGGCTGGCTGGGGTGCTGCGCGAACTCGCCCGAGCCGGGAATGCCGTGGTCGTCGTGGAGCATGACCCGGTCTTCATCCGCGCCGCAGATCGGGTGATCGACCTTGGCCCCGGTCCCGGACGCGACGGCGGCCAAGTAGTCCACCAGGGAACCCTGACCGGATTGATGCGTTGCCGGCATTCCCTGACCGCGGCCTACCTGAAGGGAGAGCGGTGTATCCCCAGGCCTCCGAAGAGACGCGAACGCGGCCAGCACGAGTTGCTCATCACCGGTGCCCGCGAGAACAACTTGAAGGATTTGACAGTGGGCATCCCCCTGGGTCTCCTGGTCTGCGTGACCGGCGTGAGCGGGTCAGGCAAATCGACGCTCATCGACCAGGTCCTTTACCGGAATCTTCGGCGGCAGATGGGGCTGCAAATGATGGAGCCGGGGACCTGCAAGACCATCGAGGGAGCCCGGCAAATCTCGGATGCCGTGCTGGTCGATCAATCTTCTTTAAGCCGCAGCTCCCGGATGAACGCCGCCACCTACATGAAGGTCCTCGATTCCCTGCGTACGGCATTCGCCAGTACGCCCCAAGCCCGCGCTCTGGGGCTGAGTCGGTCGGCGTTCTCCTTCAATTCCTCCGCGGGCGCCTGCCCGCATTGCCAGGGCTCCGGGTACGAACGGGTGGAGTTACAGTTCCTGCCGGATGTCTACATCCGCTGCCCGGCCTGCGACGGAAAGCGCTTCCGTCTCGAGGTGCTGGAGGTTCGCTGCCGCGGCCATAACATCGCCGAGGTGCTTTCCCTTCCGGCCGGCGAGGTCAGGCGATTGTTCAGCGACGACAAGAATGTGACGGGAGCGCTCCAACCCCTTCTGGACATCGGGCTGGGATACCTATCCCTCTCTCAGCCGGCCCCCACCTTCTCGGGGGGAGAAGCACAGCGGCTCAAGCTCGCCCGCCAATTGGCCGAGGCGCGCAAAACAGAGAACCTCCTCTTTATCCTCGACGAGCCGACCACGGGGTTGCATCCGGCCAACGTTTCCAGCCTGGTGGCTGCGCTCCACCAGCTTGTTGACGCCGGCCACTCAGTGGTGGTCGTCGAGCACGACATGGACGTAGCCCGATCGGCCGATTGGATCATCGATCTCGGGCCGGAGGGCGGCGAAGAAGGCGGACGAATCGTCGGGCAGGGGCCACCCGAGCAGATCGCCCAGCTCGACACGCCCACCGGCCAGGCGCTGCGCAGCTTAACCCTCTGGCCGCAGCCCAACGATCAGGGCTCAAATCTCCATGGACGCTTTGGGGCGCCAAACCGCAATATCCAGATAGTAGGAGCACGGGAGCATAACCTGGACAACCTGCGCGTGCAGATTCCGAGCAATCGCTTTACAGCAATCACCGGGGTGAGCGGCTCGGGCAAATCAACCCTGGCCTTTGACGTGCTGTACGCCGAAGGGCGACGGCGGTTTCTCGACTGCCTTCCAACCTACGCCCGTCAATACATCCGCCCTCTCCCTCGACCGGAGGTGGACCACATCGAGAATATTCCGCCCACGGTGGCCCTCGAGCAGAAGGTATCCCGGGGCGGGGTGATGTCCACGGTGGGCACCGCCTCGGAGGTTTACCACTATTTCCGCCTGCTCTTCGCCTCGCTGGGGGTTCCGCACTGTCCCCGATGCGGGATTCCCGGAGAAGCAGCCGATGCCTCCCGCATTGCCGCGCGGATCATGGAACATTTTTCCGGCGACGAAGTCATGCTCCTCGCGCCCCTGGTTCGGAAACGGAAGGGACACCACCGTGAGGTCATCGAGAAAGCAGCCAAGCATGGGTTCGACCAGGTGCGCATCGATGGAAAAATCTACGAAACGGCCGCGCCCCCGCGGATCGACCGCTACCAAGTCCACGACGTCGAGGTTGTAGTGGCCAGAAGAAAGGTCCGTCAGGGAGGCGATGACCTTCGCTCCGCCGTGGAGAGATCTCTGGAAGTTGGGGGCGGCACAGTGATTGTGTCCAGGCCAGGCCAGAAAGAGGACCGTTTCTACTCCACCCGCCAGGCCTGCTCCCGGTGTGGCTCAGGTCTGCCCGTGGCCGACCCGAGGCTCTTCACCTGGAGCCAGAAGTTTGGCGCCTGTCCTGTATGCGAGGGATCGGGGATTACTCCATCCACAGTAAATGAGGAAAGTGAGCCTCTCCCCTGTCGCGCCTGTGGCGGGACGAGGCTTCGGCCGGAAGCACTGGCGGTTCGCATGCAAAATCAGAACATCAGCGACATTGCCCGCCTGCCCATCCGGGAGGCCCGGGCGTGGGTGCAAAGTCTCGGACCGTTGCGGGAAGAGGTGAGCCAGCGGATACTTCCTGAGCTGATGAATCGTCTGACCCTTCTCGACCAACTGGGAGTTGGTTACCTCACCCTGGATCGGGCCACCAACACCCTGGCCACCGGAGAAGCGCAGCGGATCCGGATCACCGCGGAGCTCGCTTCGAACCTGCGGGGCGTTTGCTACGTTCTAGACGAGCCGACGGTGGGCCTTCATCCCCGCGATGTCCAGGCGCTCTTGAAAGCATTTTTTGAACTGCGCGACCAGGGGAACACAGTCGTCGTGGTCGAGCACCAAGGGCCGGTCATTCGGGCGGCCGATCATGTGATCGACCTGGGCCCGGGTGCTGGCCCGGACGGCGGCCGCGTGGTGAAGGCAGGCACCCCGCGAGCCATCGCCCGCTCGGAAAAATCGGCGACGGGGCTGTGGCTCCGGGGCGAGGGCCGGCCAGCGCTGTGGGCCAGGCGCTCCCTCCAGGATTGCCAGCGAATGTCCGTCGTGGGAGCCCGTCTCCATAACCTTCAGAATTTGACTGTGGAGCTGCCGCTCGGGCGGCTGGTATGCATAACCGGAGTCAGCGGCTCTGGCAAATCCACGCTGGTCCGCGAAGTTGTGTACAGGGCCCTGAAAGCCAAGCTCGCCAGCCGCCCGCTGCCGCCGGTGCTCGAGGCCCTGCGGGGGTGGGAGGCGATCAACAGCGCGAAGGAAGTGGACGAGTCTCCCATCGGGCGTACGCCGCGGTCGGTTCCCGCGACCTACGTGGGTGTCATGGACGCCCTCCGGCACATCTTTGCCCAGACACCGGAGGCCCGGGCGCGTGGTTACGGCCCCGGCCGCTTCTCCTTCAACGTGGGCGGCGGCCGATGCGAGCGGTGCGAGGGACACGGCCGACACCGGGTGCAGATGCCGCTATTGCCGGTGGTCTACATCCCCTGCGAGGCCTGCGGGGGCAGCCGCTACAACCCGGACACCCTGGCCGTGGCCTTCAAGGGCAAATCGATCGCGGAGGTTCTGGCCATGACCGTGGACGAGGCCTTGAGTCTCTTCGAAGCGATCCCCCCGGCCATGCGCCCGCTGAAGTTCTTATCAGAGATCGGCCTCGGCTACGTACAGCTCGGCCAGCCAAGCCCGACCCTATCCGGGGGCGAAGCGCAGCGCACGAAATTGGCGGCGGAGATGGCCATGCCCGGGAACGGGAAGACATTTTATGTCCTGGATGAGCCAACGACCGGTCTCCACATGGCGGACGTGGCGAAGCTTGTGGCTGTGTTGCAGCGGCTCGTGGACCGGGGCAACACTGTCGTCGTCGTCGAGCACGACTTAGACGTCATCGCCGCTGCCGACTGCGTCATCGACCTCGGACCCGAGGGAGGTATGCAGGGAGGGCGCGTCGTAGCCTGGGGCACGCCCGAGGAAGTGGCTGGCTCTGATCATTCGCGCACCGCCCCTTACCTCAGAGAGTACCTGCGGCGGCATCAGTGACACCGGCCAATACATCACAAAATAAAATGTGCCGATCATGACCTACGTCGAAAAAACCAATACAGCCGCGGGAAGTATCTTGACATTAAGCCCCCTCTCCCTTGATGGGAGAGGGGTGGGGTGAGGGTGAGTGAAGCCTTCGGTACTCCAATCCCCCCTCACCCTAGCCCTCTCCCGCGAGAGACTGTGTCGCAATTGGAGGAGGGGATTCCAGCCGAGGCTCAGGGGTTCGCTTGCATAATGAGGCGGTTATTCTTTCATGG
>CAYQWO010000022.1:0-17342 GCA_964421095.1 uncultured Syntrophaceae bacterium | reverse complement strand
ATTTCGGGGAAATCGTATCGGTGATCATCATTCTACTGATGCTTACCTTCCGTCCGTCCGGGCTGCTGGGAAAAAGGATAGAGGTTTAAGGGAGGAGACATGCTCGGCCATAATAAACAATTTATTTTTACTGGCGAACGAATCGGGCTGCTCACTGCCCTGGTTCTCCTTGCCGCCGTACCTTTTTATATCCAAAACCGGGCCATTGTGGAATTGATCATTCTGGCCAACATCTATGCGGTCTACGTGGCCAGCTGGGATATCCTCTGTGGCTACACCGGGCAGGTCAGCTTTGGCCATGCCCTTTTTGTCGGGGGGGGAGCTTATACCGCCGCCCTCCTGAATTTCTATTTCAAAGTTCCCCCTTATTTAACCATATTTTTAGGTGGGGGCGTAGCCGCCGTTTTCGGGCTTTTGATCGGACTGCCTTGCCTGCGCCTGAGGGGCCCGTATTTCGCATTGGCCACTTTCGCCGCCGCGGGAGTTCCCCATGGACTTACGGATGTCTATTGGGAGATCACCGGGGGACTCGACGGACTGTACGGAATCGCCCCCATCTGGCCAACTTTGACCGGAAAATATTACTTCTCTCTTCTCCTGGCGGTCTTAGGTTGTCTTCCCCTTTATCTGGGCGGCCGGTCGAATAAAGGGCTCATCCTGAAATCTATCCGGGAAGATGAGATTGCCTCCATGGCTTCGGGCATTGATACGCCTCGCTACAAACTGGTTACGTTCGTCATCAGTGGTTTCATAGCCGGGCTGGCCGGGGCTTTCTACTCCCACAACCAACTTCATGTTGGGCCGGAAACTTTATCCATCAATCTTTCGGTTTTGGTGATCATCATGAGCGTGGTGGGTGGCATTGGGACCATTACGGGTCCCATCTGTGGAGCTTATATCCTCACCATCTTCAATGAAATGCTGCGGGAATGGGAAGAGGTGCGGCTGCTCATCTATACCGCAACCGTAGTGCTCATGCTTCTGTTCGCTCCCAGAGGAATATTGCCCGCCCTATCTGGAGGAATCAGCCGCTTCTGGGCTATGAGGAAAAGGGGGTGATTTCGGGCATGGGGGTCCTATTGGAGATTCAAGAGCTGACGAAATACTTCGGGGGATTGGGAGCGGTGAAGACCGTGAGTTTCGTTCTCCATGAAGGAGAAATGCTGGGGATCATCGGGCCGAATGGGGCGGGGAAAACAACCCTTTTCAACCTGCTCACTGGCTTCCTGCAACCCAATGAGGGGAATATCCTTTTCAAGGGAGAGAACCTTGTAGGCCTGAAGCCTTACGACATTGTGAATAAAGGGATTGCGCGAACTTTTCAAATCGTCCGCCCCTTCCACCAGCTTACCGCCCTGGAGAATGTGAAAATCTCCTACCTTTCCCAACGTGGAAAGGGCAAAGCCAGAAGCGAGGAGGAGGTTGAAGAAAATTGCCTAAAGCTTTTGGAGATTGTGGGGCTGTCCGGCAAGGAGAGCATGCTGGCTAAAGATCTACCCCATGGGGACCTAAAGCGCCTGGAGTTGGCCAGGGCTATGGCTACAGGCCCAGAGCTTCTCTTGCTGGATGAACCCTTTGCCGGGTTGGGCGTGAAGGAGGTTGCCTCCCTTTCTCCCGTGATCCAGAAATTATCCGAGCAGGGCCATTCCATCATTATCATCGAGCACAAGCTGCGGGAGCTGATGAAATTGGTGAGAAGGGTTATCACCCTCCATTTTGGGGAGAAGATTGCCGACGGGACTCCTGATGAAATCTCCCGAAATGAGCAGGTCATCCAAGCTTATTTAGGGAAAGGAGGACGGACCTTTGCCACTGGTTGAGATCCGCGACCTTTGGGTATCTTATGGGAAGGCTTTGATCCTGGAGGGCCTGTCCATGGAAATCGAAGCCAAGGAGCTCGTGGCCGTGATCGGACCCAATGGCGCCGGCAAGACAACTTTGTTGAGGGCCGTTTCTCGAGTGGCTGAGCCTCGCGGGTCCATAATTTTTGACGGGAAAAGGATCGACCATCTCTCTCCGGTAGAAGTGGTCAAATTGGGAGTCATCCACTGTCCGGAGCGCCGGCGACTCTTTCCGGACTTGAGCGTGGAAGACAACCTGAGGATGGGTGCTTATCTTCGAAATAAAGATAAGGTAGGAATCGAGACAGACCTGGGAAAAATGTTCAGCCTCTTTCCCATCCTGCAGGAAAGGCGCAACCAGGATGCCCGGACTTTAAGCGGAGGAGAGCAGCAGATGCTGGCCATCGCCAGGTCCCTCATGTCCCAGCCCAAATTTCTCATGATGGACGAACCTTCCATGGGACTTGCGCTCTTGGTCAAGAGATTAATCGCCGAGACGATCAAGGGGATCAGAGACAATGGGGTCACTATTCTGCTGGTCGAGCAAGACGCGGACCTGGCTTTCAGCGTAGCAGACCGGGTATATGTGCTGGAGCATGGCAAAGTGGCCCTTCAGGGATTGCCCGAGGACTTGATGAAAGACAACTATATTAAAGAAATCTACCTGGGCATTGCCTGAAGAAGATAATTTACCCCAGAGAGCGATGAGAACGCAGCGAAATATCGTAGTTAAATTCTAAATTCGAATATCTAATCCCGCCAAGGGACGAAACAAATCCGAAATTCGAATTACAAAATTCAAAACTCCCTGTTTTAGACATTTGTATTTTGGTCATTTCAAATTGTTTCGTCCCGCGTTTCGCGGGATTCGTGCTTCGAGTTTCGATTTTTTTCTTGGCGAGCTCTGCGGTGAATAAAAGGGAATAAACAATGTCGGCTTTGAAAGGCTTGCGGGTCCTGGATTTGACGGTCACCCTCCCGGGGCCGTACTGTACCCACCTCCTGGCTGACTTCGGAGCTGAGGTGATCAAGGTCGAGAATCCCGAGGGAGGAGACTGGTTCCGCCACGAGAATCCCTCCATCAAGGGTTGGGGCATTCGCTTTCTGGACCTCAACCGGAACAAGAAAAGCCTCACTTTGAATCTTAAATCCCCTAAGGCGAAGGAGATTTTCTTCGCCTTGACCCGAAATTCCCAGGTGATCGTAGAAGGATTTCGCCCAGGGGTCGGGGAACGTTTGGGCATTGATTACCCCCGAGTAAAAGAAGTGAATCCCAGGATTGTTTATTGTTCCATTTCTGGTTACGGTCAGGATGGTCCCTATCGGCTATTGGCCGGTCATGACATTAATTACATGGGCCTGAGTGGGATTCTGGACCCAGGGGGCTATGAAGACCGGCCGCCCACGCTCCCCTCGGTCTTCATAGCCGATTACAGCGCGGGTGGGCTGATGGCCGCCGTGGGGATTTTACTGGCTCTGATAGCCGTCATGAATACGGGGAACGGCCAGTTTGTGGACATTTCTATGTTTGACGGAGTAGTGGGAATCCAGCACGCTGCCCTGGCTGAGTACCTCTCCACGGGAAAACCCCCTAAGAGGGGGAAGTTTTGGGCCGCCGGGAACATCCCCTGTTATTCCCTCTATGAAACAAAAGATGGAAGGGCCATCACCCTGGGTCCTTTGGAACCCCATTTCTGGGCCAATCTTTGCCGGGCCCTGGGTAGGGAAGATTTCATCGGCCACCAGTGGACGGAAGGAGAGAAGCGGGACGAAATTTTTGCTTTCTTCCGGGAGACCTTTCGCCAAAGAACTCGGGATGAATGGGTGGCCTTTTTTCAGGGGCAGGATATCTGCTTAGGCCCGGTCAAGGATGTGGGAGAGACTCTGGAGGACCCCCAGGTTCGTCACCGGCAGATGATCATCGATGTGGACCATCCCGTTGCCGGCCGGTTGAAGCAAATTGGTCTTCCCATCAAGCTTTCTGAAACGCCCGGCGGAATAAGGAATCCAGCCCCTTCTTTGGGGCAGCACACTGAACAGATTCTGAAGGAGTTGGGATATTCTGCTGAGGCCATCGAAGGCTTCAGGCAAGATAAGGTCATTTGAATATCTCACTTCCTCCCTGCCCTCCCCTCGGGAGACTGTGCCGCAGCCCAGGCGGGAGGGCATGAACGAGGAAGCATCGGCGGGAGAAGAAGCTTTCGCCTGGGCTGCGAGACTCTTGAAATTACAACACAGTTTCCGGGGGTGGGAAAGGGAGGGAGGGAAATTGCGAAAGGCTGACCGCTGAATTTTTTCTGGGAGGAAAAGTTATGGCCAAAAAATCTATTTTTGAAGAGATTGTCAATCCGCAACTTGAAAAAATTGTTCCCTACCTTCCCGGCCCGATGACCAAAGATATTGCGGCCAAGTATGAGATGGACCCGGCCAGGGTGATCAAACTATCCTCCAACGAGAATCCCCTGGGAGTCCCTCCCCTGGCCCGGGCCAAGATCATCGAGATGGCTGGTGAAACCAGCCTCTACCCGGATGCGGAGGCCCGGGAATTACGAGCGGCCCTGGCAGAGTACGTGCGGATGCGGCCGGAGAATATCGTGGTGGGACCCGGCTCTTCTTCCATGATGATGCATATCATCGAGGTTTTCTCCTCTCCCGGAGACGAGGTGGTTTTTACCTCCCCGGCTTTCGGGAGTTTCTACGAGGAAATCACCCTGGCCCGGGGGAGAACTCCGGTCAAGGTACCTCTGGAAGAAAACTTCGACCTGGATGTAAACAAGCTGAGAAAGGCCCTCACCCCGAGGAGCCGGGTAGTTTTCATCACCCGCCCCAACAATCCCACGAGTAAGCTCGTCCCCCTGAAGGATCTGCGGGTGATCCTGAAAGACGCCGAGGTGGTAAAGGCCATCGTGGTTTCCGATGAGGCTTACGTCGAGTTTGCCGATCCCCATACCTCGGTCCTGGAACTTTTCTACGAGATGGGAGAAGGGATCAACTTGCTGATGACCCGGACCTTCTCCAAGGCCTTCGGCCTGGCCGATATTCGGATGGGGTACTGTGTTGGGCCGGCCGTGGCCATTGCTTTTCTCTCCAAGGCTAAGCCCAAGTGGGGTACGGGGATGCTGGCTCAATGTGCGGCCATCGCCGCGTTGAAGGATAAAGAACATCTGCAAAGGACCCTGGAAGTGGTACGCCAGGGAAGGGAATACCTGCACCGGGAGCTTGGCCGGCTGGGGCTCAAGATGGTGGATGCACCCCAGGGAAATTATGTAACTGCCAGGGTTTCGGAATTTGGCTATACCGCTGAACAATTTACCGAGGAACTCTGTCGGCGAGGCGGGATTATGATCCGGGGGGATTTCCATCCGGAATACGTGCGCATCAGCATTGGAACGATGCCCCAGAATGAAGCAGTAGTGGAAACGGTAGCCCAGATGATTCAAGAGAGGAAAAGGAGGTAAAAGCCCATGGACAAACGAATGGAAGTTCTGGAAGGGGCCATCGATCTGCATTTTCATGCCACCCCCGACCTCCACGATCGCCTGATGGATGAAATGGAGATCGCCAGGGAGGCACGCGAAGCCGGCATGAGGGCCGTGCTCTCCAAAGCCCACTACGGGATTAACTCTTCCCGAATGTATTACGTGAGTAAAGCTGTCCCAGGAATCCATACTTTCGGGGGGGTCGTCCTCAACCCTGCTGTGGGTGGGCTCAATCCCAGCGCCGTGGAGGCGGCTATAGCGTTCGGAGGGAAACAAGTATGGATGCCTTCCATCTTTTCCGATGCCCATATCCGCCATTTCAAGGGAACCTACGGGACCATGCCGGGAAGGGTGAAGTGGCCGGAGAAAGGAATCACCATTCTTGATCACGAGGGAAAGTTGCTGCCGGTGGTCAAGGAGATTTTGGACATGATTGCGCAGGCCAATATCATTCTGGGAACCTCGCACTGCTCGGCAGAAGAAAGCCGAATCCTGATCGATGAAGCCTTCCGGCGGGGGGTGAAGAAGATCCTGGTGACCCATCCCCATAACGAGGTTCCGGACCTTTCCCTGGAAGTACAGTTGGAGTTTGCCCGAAAAGGAGCTTACCTGGAGCATTGTTTTCTGCCCACGACCCCCATGTTCTTCAATGCCCGGATGAAAGATGTCGTCGAGGTCATCCGGAAGGCGGGGCCGGAGCGGTGCGTGCTGGCCACAGACTTTGGCCAGGTCTTCAACCCTTCTCCTGTGGAAGCGATGCGCATGTTCATCCTTTCCTTGATGAACCAGGGCATTACGCAAGAAGAGATCGACATCATGGTGCGGAAGAATCCAGCCCGTTTGCTGGGTTTGGATTAGCCGGCGCCGAAATGCACCCCTGGAGGAATCCCCATGAACCAAACGTTCCGGGTGGGCTTAATGGTCCCCTCTTCGAATACGGTGATGGAGGTGGATCTGTATCGAAACCTTCCACCTTCTATCACGGTTCATCCCGCCAGAATGTACCTGGAGGAGACGACGGCAGAGGGGGAGAGGAAAATGATCTCCGAGGAATTGCCCAGGGCAGCCAGACTCCTGAAAACCCTGCGTCCCCATCTCGTCGTCTTTGGGTGTACTTCGGCGGGAGCCATCTCGGGCCCGAATTTTTCGGCGGAGATTAACCGGGAGGTCGGCCCGATGGTGGGATGTCCCGTCCTCGACATCCTGACGGCGGTTACGGAAGAACTGAACCGGACCGGGGCCAAGAAACTGGCGGTGATAACTGCCTATTCTCCAGAGCTCAATGGACCGATCAAGGCCAGATTGGAAGGCTACGGGTTTCAGGTGCTTTCAATCGCTGGGATGGGCATCACCGTGAATTTCGACCTGGCGACCCCCACCCCGGAGGAGATTGTCCATTTTACACGAAAGAGCGGCCCTTTTCCCAGAGCCGAGGCCCTCTTCCTATCCTGTACCAATTTTCGGGCTATGGAGGCTCTCCCCCAGTTACGACAATTATTCAACCTCCCTATTATCACCAGCAACCAAGCCATCATCGAAAAAATAAAAAGAATCTTTAAAGAGCAGCCCAAAACCTGAAAGGTAATAAGCTAAAAGCATTGTCCAAAGGGACGTAAAAAATTAAGATATACCATCCGTTTGCGAAGGCAAGCCACCCCGGAAAAAAGCAAGACCTGAAGGAGGCACGCGGAATGAATTCCCTGGATGAAATCCAAAGCGAAGAGAACCGGTGGAAGCAAGAATGCTTGGGGAAGAAACCCGTTCCAGAGGAGAAATCCACCTCTGGAATTCTCCTTAAAGTCGTCTATAACCCCTTGGATACCAGCCAGATTGACTTCCTAAAAAAAATTGGCTTCCCTGGAGAATACCCTTTCACCCGGGGGGTCTACCCCACCATGTATCGGGGAAACCTTTGGACCATGAGGCAGTATGCGGGTTTCGCCACTCCAGAAGAAACCAACCGGCGCTACAGAAACCTTCTGGCCCATGGCCAGCCCGGGCTTTCCGTTGCCTTCGACTTGCCCACCCAGTGCGGCTACGATTCCGACGATCCACTTATCGAGGAAGAAGTTGGAAAAGTGGGAGTCGCGGTGGACACGCTCAAGGATATGGAGATTATTTTCGATGGAATCCCCCTCGATAGAATTACCACCTCCTTTACCATTAACCCCACCGCAGCGATCATCCTAGCCATGTATATCGCCGTGGCTGAAAAGCAAGGAGTTTCGGTGGAAAAAATCGGAGGCACCCTGCAGAACGACATTCTCAAGGAATACCTGGCCCGGGGCACCCAGATTTTCCCCCCCCGTCCTTCTCTCCGATTGATCGCAGATATCATCGAGTACTGTAAGGACCACGTTCCCAAGATGAATACCATCAGCATCTCGGGTTACCACGTGCGCGAGGCCGGAGCCAACGCCATCCAGGAAGTGGCCTATTGCCTCTCCAGCGCCATGGTTTATGTGCAAGAAGTCCTGAAGCGGGGGATCGGCATCGATGAGTTCGCCCCTCGTCTTTCCTTCATCTTCAGCTGTGGGATGGACCTCTTCGAAGAAGTGGCCAAGTTCCGTGCCGCCCGACAGCTCTGGGCGCGGATCGCCCGGGAGAAGTTTGGGGCGAAAGACCCCCGGTCCATGATGCTGCGCTTCTTCGCCGGCACTATGGCCAGCTGCTACACCGCCCGTGAGCCCCTAAATAACATCGTCCGTGCCACGGTTTGCGCCCTCTCCGGGATTTTGGGGGGAGTCAATGCCCTGCACGTGACCGGGTACGACGAAGCATACGCGACTCCGACAGAAGAATCCAGTCGCATGGCCCTGCGGGTCCAGCAGATCCTGGGCTACGAGACTGGAATTCCCAAAGTGGCTGACCCTCTTGGAGGTTCTTATTATCTCGAAGCCCTCACCGATAGAATGGTCCAGGAGATCAGCCAGGTCATGAAAAAGATTGAGGAAGATGGGGGAATGCTGGCCTGCATCGAAAAAGGAAAGGTCCAACAGGCCGTTCTCCAGCAGGCCTACGAGACGACCAAAATGATCCAGAAGGGGGAAAAAGTAAGAGTCGGGGAAAACAAGTTTCAAGTCAAAGACCTAAGAGAGCCGGATTTGGCCTTGCAGAAGGCAGACCCGCAGGTGCTGAAGCACCAGGTCGCGCGGCTCCGCAAGATCAAAGCCGAGAGAGATGAGAGAAAGGTGAAAGAAGCCCTATCCGAGGTCAAAGAAGCGGCCTTGAATGGGAAGAATTTGCTTCCCCCCTTGATTAAGGCGGTCAAAGCCTACGCCACCAATGGAGAGATGGTGGCGGCACTGAAGGAAGTTTTCGGAGAATATAAAGAGGCAGGAACCCTTTAAGAACAAATTCCAAAATCCAAAGCCCAAGGCCCAAATAATGATCAATCACGAAAATAAGCAATTTAAAGGTTGGTATTTGGAATCTATTCGATTGTTGATGCTTGGAATTTGGTTATCGATCTTTTGAGCTTGCATAAGGAGTGGAAGAGATGGAAAAAGGGAATGTTCCCATTCGTGTCCTAGTGGCCAAACCAGGGTTAGACGGCCATGATATGGGAGCCAAGGTCGTAGTGCGGGCCCTCCGAGACGCGGGAATGGAAGCCATCTATACCGGACTGCGCCAGAGCGTAGACCAGATCATCCGGGCAGCAATCCAGGAGGATGTGGACGTCATCGGCGTTTCCATCCTGTCCGGCGCTCACCTGGGTTTGGCGGAGAAAATAGTGAAAAGAATGAGAGAAGAGGGGATAATGGATAAGATGCTCATCATTGGGGGGGTGATACCCCGGGAGGACATTCCCCGTTTGAAGGGGGTGGGGGTGGCCGAAGTTTTTCCCGTGGGCACCCCCTTCCCAGAAATCGTGGGCTTTATCGAACGGACCATAAGAAAATAGGTTGGGAGGATACGGATAGGAAAAGGGTGGAAAAATTCCCCATTCCGAAATCTGCAATCCTCAATAGGAACCTATGCCTTCTTTCCTTTTCAATCAGGCGCCAAAGGGTCCGGCTATATCGCCCAGGCCCGCGGAATGCCCCGAGCCGGCTGGTCCCCCATCCCTACGACGCGCAGAAGAGAGAAGAGGCTGAGGAGAGGCAGATGGCCAACCTTCGGGAAGTAAAAAGGACCCGGAATAGCCAGGGAGTCTCCCGTTCGCTGAAAGCGCTGAAAGGCGCTGCCCAAAAAGAAGAAGAGAATTTGATCCCCTATTTCATCGATTGTGTTAAAGAATATGTTACGATTCAGGAGATGTGTGATGTTCTGCGAGAAGTTTTCGGCGAGGCTCAGCCCATGAGGGTTTAATCTCGCTCCTTCCCAATAATCCTTTGGGGTAGCAAATCAAAAAAGTTTCCACCGGCAAGGGAAGGGAAGTTAATGAGGGAAAGGAGGTCCGTTATGGGAGGATTTAAAAGATTCATTGGATTGATGGGTTTAATTGGCTGGGCAGCACTCGGGAGCGGAGTAACGGAGGGTGCCGAGATCACCTTGCGTTACGCCGGGAACCTGCCTGTCGGCCACCATGTCACCAGGGGGCAGGAACTTTTAGCCAAGCTGGTTCAAGAAAAGACCGGGGGTCAGGTTGAGGTTCGGGTCTATCCGGCGGGGCAGTTGTTTTCGGATAAAGATATGATGAAAGCTGTGCCCGCAGGAGCGGTAGAAATGGCCGAAGTTACCTTGTCTCAGTGGACCGGCATAGTTCCAAGCATTCTTCTCCTAGACCTTCCCCTTTTCTTCAAAGACCGGCGTCATATTTGGCGCACCGTGGATGGTGAGACGGGGGAAATATTAAAGAAGGATTTGGAAAGAGTGGGGGCTAAGCTTCTCTACTGGATGGATTACGGCTCGGTTGATTTTGCCTCTAAGATGCCCCTCAAGGCCTTGGAAGATTTTAAAGGAAAGAGGATAAGGGGATATGGAGAACTTATGACGGAATCATTGAAGGCTCTCGGGGCAGCTCCGACTTTTCTGGGCGGCGGCGAGGTTTATATGGCCCTGCAGAGGGGAACGATCGATGGAGCGGTTTCGGGAACGACTTCCTTTTGGGAAAGGAAATACTATGAAGTCACCAAATACATCACCCATGCAGATTATGCCTTTGCCATGTTCGGAGTCTTAATGAACCTGAAGAAATGGAATGAACTGCCTCCAGACATCCAGAAGGTCTTTGCAGCATGCTCTCAAGAGGCCCAGGAATGGGGGCGCAAGGAAGCCGAAAAGATGGATAAAGATTGTCTGGAGTTGTTGAAGGGGAAGGGCATGGAAATTTACGTCCTGCCAGAAAAAGAGAAAGAGAGATGGAGAAAGGCCAATGAACCCGTATTTAATGTCTTTTTAAAGAGAACGGGGGAAAAGGGCAAAATGCTATTAGAATTGGTGGAGAAATCTCGCTGATCATTTTCCCAAGTGAAGGAGGATGGTCTTCGCAGCCCCTTTATATTCGGAAGGATAAATCTGTTGGTAAACCTCGCCAGTAGAATTGATGAAAAGGTAGGTAACCTTTCAGAAAGGGCCAATAATTTCTGCGGGCGGTTGAGTGGATTTTTCATCCTCCTTATAGCCATCATCGTAACCTATGAAGTCATTATGCGCTTCCTTTTCAGGTCTCCAACGATCTGGGTCCTGGAAATAAGCATTTACCTCTGCGTGGCCAGTGCCTTTTTATCGGCCGGTTTCACCCAGAAAGAAAAAAGCCATATCCACGTCGACCTCCTTACGCTCCGCTTGTGTAGGCGAGAGCGAATCCTCATTGAGCTCTTGACTTCCCTCCTGGGGGTCCTTTACGTGCTGGTTCTAATTTGGGAGGGGGGCAAAGTCGCTATTAGTTCTCTGGTTCTTGGTGAGACTTCTCCCACCGTGCTAAAGGTTCCGGTGGTTATCCCGCGTGCTTTCGTTC
The DNA here is from genome assembly GCA_964421095.1 of uncultured Syntrophaceae bacterium. GTDB lineage: Bacteria > Desulfobacterota > SM23-61 > SM23-61 > SM23-61 > CAYQWO01. The sequence goes on along the minus strand of CAYQWO010000022.1, from coordinate 6,120 downwards.
CCCTGGGGGGGATCATTTTGCTCCTTGAGCTCTTGAGGAATATCTTTCATCTGATCTCCGAGACCCAAACGGGCCAGAAGGAAAGCGTGGAAGAAACCCGTTATTTGCCGAAAGGGCTCTTCCCGCTCCTTTTCCTGGCGCTTTTGGGTTTAGGCATCGGGTTGCTCATTTCCAAGGGATTTACTTCCTTGGGATTGGTCATCTTGCTTTTTCTCTTGCTTTTTAGTGGTATGCCGGTGGCTTTTGCTATGGGTTTTTTAGGGGTGGTGGGCTTTTTCTTTCTATTCGGTGGTTTTCCCATGCTCGTCCAAATACCCCTGGTGGCTTATAAGGTTTTGGATGATTTCATCATCGTGGCCATCCCTTTGTTCATCATGACCAGCACAGTTTTGATGGTGGGGGAAGTGGGTGCTAATCTCTTCGAGGTGGCCAGTAAATGGGTCCGGCATCTCCCTGGAGGCTTGGCTGTGGCCGCCATTATTTCCTGTGCCGTCTTTGCGGCCATCTCCGGTTCATCCACGGCGACGGTGGCTACCATTGGCATTATTGCCCTGCCGGAGATGATTTCCCGAGGCTATCGAAGGGATTTCACCTTTGGCGTCTTGGCCATCGGCGGAGTCCTAGGGCCTTTAATCCCTCCGAGTATTTTCATGATTGTAATCGGTGCCATGACCGGAGATTCGGTAGGGAAGCTCTTCATGGCCGGAATGCTTCCCGGAATCATGCTGGCGGTTATATTCAGCATTTATATTATTTTCCATTCCCTTAAGGATAAAAGCATTCCTAAAATGGATCCCGCTCCGTTGAAAGAAAGGTGGGAAGCTACCTGGAAAGCCTTCTGGGGATTGTTGACCCCCGTGATCATCCTGGGAGGAATCTATACGGGAATTTTTACTCCCACGGAGGCTGCCGCGATTGGGGTAACCTATGGTCTTTTTATTTCCATTTTTTTCTACCGAACGATCTCCTTCAAAAAGTTCTGGAGGATTATCACGGACACCTCCAGACTCAATTCCATGATTCTCTTTATCGTGGCCGGAGCGCTGATCTTCGGGCAGGTCGTCACCATGATGGAGGTTCCTCAGAGGGTCTGTGGCTTTTTGGCTGACCTTCCTCTTTCGCCCATGACTATTCTTGGGCTTACCCTGATTTTCATCCTTGTTTTAGGGGCCCTCATGGATGAACTCTCCATCCTGTTGATCACCTACCCCATCATTTACTATATCTTTGTCCAGCATTTTAATTTCAATTCCATTTGGTTTGCCTTAGTATTCGTGTTTACCTTAGAAGTGGGGTTAGTGGCTCCGCCTGTGGGAATAAATCTTTTCGTCGTTCAGGGGATCGATAAAACTGCCCGATTCGAGGAGGTAGTCAGAGGGGTATGGCCTTTTATGTTATTAATGATGTCGGCCATTTTCATCGTGGTCTACTTCAAACCCCTTTCCCTCTGGCTTCCCGGGCTGATTGGTTAGGCTGAGTAAGAATAAAATCAATTATCATTTACTTCCCAGGGAAGAGGTGTTGGAAGTCCTAAGGTCAAAAATCAGGGAGCGCACTTTATGATTAATCATGAGCCGAGATTCAGTCGGCTCTAAGGAGCGAGACATGTCTTCGGTAAAGAAAGAGATCGAAAGGCTCAAACAAGTGGAAGAAGCTGCCCGGGCCGGGGGAGGCAAGAAGAATATCGATGAGCAACACCGTCTGGGGAAATTAACGGCCCGGGAACGGATTGACCAGCTGATGGACCCCGGCACCTTTGTCGAGGTGAGCATGCTGGCCCAGCACCAGTGCACGGATTTCGGCATGGAAAAGAATCGCCCCTGGGGCGATGGGGTGATCACGGGTTATGGGAAAATAGACGGGCGGGTGGTCTTCCTTTACGCTCAAGACCCCACGGTCATGGGGGGATCAGTCGGGCAGGTCCATGGCCAGAAGATTGCTTCCCTCATCCGCATGGCCAGACAGTATAGCGCGCCAGTCGTGGGGTTGATTGACTCGGCTGGTGGAAGAATCCAGGAGGGAAGCGGAGCCTATTCTCTGATCTTCGCCGAGAACGTGGAATCTTCGGGGATTATCCCCCAGATCTCGGCAATCATGGGCAATTGCGCCGGCGGCGGGGTTTATTCTCCGGCCCTCACGGACTTTATATTCATGGTAGATAAGACCAGCCAGATGTTCATCACCGGACCTCTGGTCATCAAGGAGGTGACCGGTCAGGAGGTGGGAAGCCAAGAGCTGGGAGGGGCCAGGGTTCACAGCCAGATTTCCGGGGTGGCTGATTTTGTAGGCCAGGATGACCTAGACTGTTTGGGCAAGGTTAAAAAGCTTCTCAGCTTTCTTCCTTCCAGCTGCACCCAAAAGCCGCCGGTCAGTCAACCAGATGATGATCCGGGACATGGCGAAGAAGCCTTAGAGGAGATTCTTCCCGACAGCCCCAAAAAAGTTTACGACATGCGCCGCTTGATCTCCCTTATCGTAGACCACCGGGATTTCTTTGAGGTCAAACCTGGTTTTGCTCGCAATATGGTTACGGGCTTCGCCCGGATGAATGGGAAAACAGTCGGTATCGTCGCGAACAATCCCCTCTTTTTAGCCTCGGCCATTGACTGCGATGCCGCCGACAAAGCTGCCCGGTTCATCCGGACCTGCGATTGCTTCAACATTCCGCTCATCTCCCTGGTAGATGTGCCCGGCTATCTTCCTGGAGTTAAAGAGGAACACAAAGGGATCATCCGCCACGGAGCCAAGATGCTCTATGCCTGGAAAGAAGCCACCGTTCCCAAGGTGACCTGTATCATCCGCAAAGCCTATGGGGGCGCCTTTGCCGCCATGAGCAACAAGGAAATGGGGGCGGATCTGGTATTGGCCTGGCCAACGACGGAGATTGCCATCATGGGCGCGGAAGGGGCCGTACGGATCCTCTACCGTAAGGAAATCGATGCGGCTGCGGACAAAGAAAGAGTACGGGAGGAGAAGATTCAAGAGTACCGCGAAAAGTTCATGACCCCTTATTACACGGCGTCCAAAAGGCAGTTGGATATTCTGATCCGGCCGCAGGAGACCCGTCCACAAATCATCAGGGGCCTGGAGATGCTCGAGAATAAGAAGCTGAGCCGGACGGAAAAAAAACATGGAAACATTCCGCTGTAGGGTAGAAGACACCTGGTTAAGGAGGAGAAGGCGAAGAGAGCCACTCTGGCGGAAAGGTTTATAACCCGGGAAAGCAAATGGAAGGTAAATATTGGCCGTAGAAACAGCCTGGCAAAAGGAGGAAGATGTCATGGATAAAACTCTTCAACGCATCGCTAATTACGCGGCATCGCTTTCTTATGAAGATTTGCCCGCCAGTGCCATCCGGGCTGTAAAGCATAAGTTCATAGACACGATGGGGTGTGCCCTATGCGCCTACCTGTGGGAACCGTGTAAGCTTGTCCGGAGCCTCTGCTTCCCCATGGAGTCTGGGTTAACTGCCCGGGTTATCGGGTCGCTTCAACGGACTACCCCAGAGATGGCGGCTTTCGCCAACAGCACCATGGTCCGAACGGCAGATTTCAATGATTCCTACCGCATCAAGCGGGCCACGCATACCAGTGATGCCATTCCTGCGGTACTGGCCATGGCTGAGGCCGTCCATGCGAATGGCCAGCAATTAATCACCAGTATCGCCCTCACTTATGAAATGGGCGTCCTTTTCACCGAAAAGGTCGCTACCCTAAAAGATTGGAATCCGGACCCCTGCGCGTTGGCCGCAACCTTGGGTAGCGCCATAGGCGTGGGCAAGATTCTGGGGTTGAACGAGGAGCAGCTTTCCCACACTGCCTCTCTGGCGCTGGTTCCTAACATAAATTTGGGATCGAGACTCACCGGTGAACACTCTATGTATAAGGAGGTTTACGCCGGCATGTCTGCCCGTCAGGGGATCTTTGCCGCTCTCATGGCTCGGGCCGGGATAACCGGCCCATCCGAAGCGATCGAGGGTGAAAACGGTTTAAATACGCTCGTTGACAGCATTGAAATAGAACCTCTGGGTGGCCAGGGAACGCAATTTGCCGTAGAACGGGCGATCCTCAAGCCCTATCCTGCCCGCGATGCCTTGCAGTTACCCATCAAGGTCGCGATAGAGATGAGAAAGAAAGTCTCACCGGATGAAATCCAGTCTGTGCATGTCTGGACGACGCGCGCCCCGGCAGGTGTAACCAAAACAACTCCGTCGGTTTGGGCCCCCCAGACCCGAGAGACCGCTGACCATAGTATGCCCTTCGTCGTGGCTGCCGCCTTTGTTGATGGGGAGGTCACCGTGGATAGCTATACTCGGGAAAGGTTCCTGGATGCAGATATATTGAAAATGATCGCCAAGATTAAGATTGACGAGGACCCAGAATTCACCAAGCAGGCCCCGTATAAATTAAACAGCCGAATAGAGGTCCAGACTCAAACCGGCCAGACCCATACCCTTCACGAAGTTTTCACTTTAGATGAACTCCGGCAGGAATGGACTGATGAGGCAGTTGAAATGAAGTATCGGAGACTGGTGCGTGACCTGCTTACTCCCGCTCAGATCCAAGCGAGTCTGGACTTCATGCGGCATTTAGAAGACCTGGACGACGCTGCCCGGATTTTGGACAACTTTTACATATAAAGCTCGATAAAGGTAAGGAGGAGAAAAATGGGGGCTAAGGTTCCGGAAAAATGGGACATGGAATATGACGTAGTGGTGGTAGGCTGGGGGGCCGCTGGAACTGCTGCGGCAGTCACCGCCCATGACCAAGGGGTCAAAGTTTTGATCCTGGAGAAGATGCCGGACGGCGGCGGAAACACCTGCATCTGTGGCGGCAACATTATCATCCCCAAGGGAAAGGAGTTCATCGAATATCTGGAAACCCTTTCTTACAAAACCACCGAACGGGAAATTATCGAAACCTTTGTGGAATACGCCATGGAAAACGGCGACTGGATCCGGCAGATGGGTGGGGATGTCCAGGTCTTCAGACCCCTGGAAGTTGCCTATCCGACGATGATTGCTGGAGCAGGCTTTCCCCATGTTCCGGGGGCAGAGACCGTCGTCAAGTACAACATTAAGGGAACTCCGGAAGAGGGCAAGCCTTCCCAACGTCTCTGGAAATTCCTCTCCGGCCTGGTGGCCAAGAAGGGCATCAAAGTTTTAACCCGCACTCCGGTCAGGGAATTAATTCTCAACGCGGAGGGCGAGGTTATCGGAGTGCTGGCCGGGCAGGAAGGAAAGACGATTTGGGCGAAGGCGCGCCAAGCGGTAATCCTGACTTGCGGTGGCTATGAGAACGACCCGAGGATGAAATGGGACTATCTGCCGGTCAAACCAGCCATGTTCCTGGGGACCCCGGGTAACACCGGAGATGGAATCCGGATGGTGCAGAAGATCGGCGCAGACATCTGGCATATGACCCGGTTGTCCTGTTTGATTGGCTTCCAGGCTCCCGAGTTTGAAGCGGCTTTCTGGGTCTCCTTTCTCAGTGAAGGGTTCATCTTCGTGGACAAGTACGGCCGGAGGTTCGTCAACGAGGCCGGAATCGAAATCCACGAGTACTACCGGGAACTATCGCATTTTGACGTCGAGAAGATGGAGTTCCCCCGGGTTCCCCTCTGGGCGATCTTCGACGAGCAGACCCGGCGCAGAGGCCCCCTGAGTCGGGGAACGGCCGGCTACAACCGGGACCTTTATACCTGGAGCCTCGACAACTCAGCCGAAATTACCAAAGGATGGATCCTTCAGGGAAAAACGACCGCTGAGCTGTCTTCGAAGATATCCGTAGAACCGTTGATACTGGAAGAAACCATTTCCCGGTACAACCGGTACTGCAAAGCCGGCAAGGATGAAGACTTTGGCCGGGCGAAGGAAGACCTGCGGCCTCTGGAGCCTCCCCTTTATGCCATTCGGCTCTGGCCAGCGCTCATCAACACCCAGGGAGGCCCCCGTCGGGATAAAGAGTCCCGAGTGCTCGACCCCGAGGGAAAGCCGATTCCCCGCCTTTATGCCGCCGGTGAGCTCGGCTCCATCTGGGGCTACCTGTACCAAGGGGCCTGCAACATAGGGGAAGCTCTGGTTTTTGGTCGGATCGCCGGGAAGAATGCTGCGGCCGAGAA
>CAYQWO010000021.1:15642-17510 GCA_964421095.1 uncultured Syntrophaceae bacterium | reverse complement strand
TGTGTATAAGAGACAGGGTGGACATACCCCTTCCCCCCAATTCCCCGGCCCTCATCAATCTCTTTCTGAATGGACCGGGAGACCACATCTCGGGGAGCGAGTTCCATCTTGGCGGAAGCGTATTTCTCCATAAAACGCTTTCCTTCATCATTGACCAAATAGCCGCCTTCTCCCCGGGCCCCTTCCGTGACCAGAACGCCGGAAGGGTAAAGGCCGGTGGGATGGAACTGGACAAATTCCATATCTTCCAGCGGCAATCCCGCTTGCATGACAACGGCCATCCCATCTCCGGTATTGGAGAGAGCATTGGTGTTCACTTTCCAGGCCCGGGCGTATCCGCCGGTGGCAAACATCACGGCCTTGGCGTGAAATACGTGCAGCCCTCCATTTCGCATATCCCAGGCCACTACCCCTCCACAGACATTATTTTCCAGCAGAAGGTCGAGGACGAAAAATTCTGAGTAGAACCGCACGTCGTTCTTCACACACTGTTCATAGAGCGTATGCAGCTCGGCATGGCCCGTTCGGTCCGCAGCGTAACAAGCCCGGCGGATCGGTCCCTTGCCAAAATCGCTGTAATGCCCGCCAAATTCGCGCTGGGCAATCTTGCCCTCTGCGGTGCGGCTGAAGGGGCACCCCATGTGTTCAAGCTCATACACTACCTCCGCAGCCTCCCGCACCAGGATTTCCTGGGCATCCTGATCGCCAAGATAATCCGCTCCCCTTACGGTGTCATATAGGTGCCACTCCCAGTTATCCTCCTCCATATTCCCCAAAGCTGCGGCTGTCCCGCCTTGAGCCGAGATGGAGTGAGAGCGAGTCGGAAAAACTTTGGAAAGAACCGCCGTATCCACTGAGCGGCTGGATTCCAGGGCGGCGTAAAGGCCAGCGATCCCTCCGCCGACGATGACCACGTCATGTTCATGAACCATTTCCATCCTCCAAAATCTTCACCACAGAGGACACAGAGAACATAGGGCGGCAGAGCTGCAACCCAAAAACTCACCTCCTCCCCACCCTCCCCCCTCGAGGGGGAGGGAAAGGGTGGGGCGAACTGCAAAGACTAAATATTTTCGTTTATGAATTTCGGTCATTAGAATTTGTTTCGTCCCGCCATGGCGGGATCGGGCTTCGAATTTTTATTTCATCTCTGCGTTCTCTGTGTTCTCTGTGGTAAAAAAATTATTTAGGTACCGAAAGGGACTATAGTCGCCACACCCAAGATGAGGAACACCAAACCGACAACCCAGGCCAACCCGAAAAGGGATACCCGCAGCCAGTGGATGCGGACGTAATCCTCCACCAGCAACCAAACCCCATTCAGGATGTGATAAAGGAGTAGGATGACGAAGGCCAGGTGGAAGACCTTCCAGGACGGGCTGCCGAGGTCCACCGGGGAGGCGCCAAAATGAACGGCCCCCAGATGGATGATCAGAATAACGCCGATGAGAATCCCAGAAATCCTCTGGAACAGCCAGTTGAATGCCCCAGCATTAGTCGATGTTCGATAGGCCATTTTTCGATCCTCCTAAAGAGCCACCACCGTGGTCACGTAAATGATGACCCCGATGATCATCATCGCCCAGAAGAGCTTCTGGTGGTAAAGGGCTCCGGTTCCGAAATCGATGATCAGCTCCCGCACCCCGTTCAGCGTATGGTAAATCAAACAAGCCAGGAGGACAACCACCACCGCCTTGGCGCTTAAAAAGTCCCTCAAACCTTCCAATCCGCCATACTTCATCCCGAATTGGCCGAGGATGTGGAGCAATAGGTAGAGGCCCACCGCTGCCCCTGTGATGCGATGGATCAACCAAGCCATCGCCCCTGTTTGCCAACGATACCGCATCGCCTTTCTCCTTTAAAAAATT
>CAYQWO010000021.1:0-15542 GCA_964421095.1 uncultured Syntrophaceae bacterium | reverse complement strand
GCGCATGCCCTCTTCATAAAGGTCATTCCCTTTGGTGTCGTTGACCACGATCACCGGAAAATCCACGACTTCCAGGCGGCTGACCGCCTCCGGGCCGAGATCGTCATAGGCGACCACCTGCGCCTTCTTGATAGCCTTGGCCAGAAGCGCCCCCGCGCCGCCTGTGGCTGCGAAATACACGGCCTTATATTTCTTCATGGCCTCCACGACTTCTTTCTTGCGCATGCCCTTGCCGATCATTCCTTTTAAGCCCATCTCCATCAACTTCGGCGAGTAAGCGTCCATGCGGCCGCTGGTGGTTGGGCCGGCGGAGCCGATGACCTGACCCGGTTTGGCCGGGGCAGGTCCCACGTAATAGATCACTTGCCCTTTAAGGTCAATGGGCAAAGGTTTGCCTTCCATCAGGAGATCATAAAGCCGCTTATGGGCTGCGTCCCTGCCGGTGTAGATCACCCCATTCAGCAAAACCTTATCGCCAGCTCTCAGTTTTTCCACATCCGCGTCGGCCAGGGGAGTTTTTAATCGAATCGCTTCGCTCATTCTTCCACCTCCTCCCTCATATTACGGCTTCTTTATGCCGGTGGGCATGGCAGTTGATGTTCACCGCCATCGGGAAGCTGGCGATATGGCAAGGGATCATTTCCACGTGCACGGCCAGCGCCGTGATTCTCCCTCCCAGCCCCTGCGGCCCGATGCCGAGGTTGTTAATCCGGGTGAGAAGATCCTCCTCCAGGGCGGCCAGCTGCGGGTCCGGACTCTTTTGCCCCAACGGGCGCAGCAGAGCTTTCTTGGCGAGCAGGGCCGTCTGTTCGAACGTCCCGCCGATCCCCACCCCTACCACCACGGGGGGGCACGGGTTGGACCCAGCTTGTTTGACCCACTCGACCACCCGCTTCTTTAGGCCCTCCATTCCGTCCGAAGGAGAAAGCATATTTACCGTGGACATGTTTTCGCTCCCTCCGCCCTTGGGGGCCACGGTGATCTTCATTTTATCCCCCGGCACCATCTCCAGATGAATCACGGCCGGGGTGTTGTCTTTCGTGTTCGCCCGGGAAAAACAATGGCAGGCGGATTTTCTCAGATAACCCTCCTGATAGCCCTGCCGTACACCCTCATTGACCGCGGCGTTGAAGTCCCCGCCCACGATATGCACGTCCTGGCCCATCTCCACGAAGACTACAGCCAGGCCTGTATCCTGACAATAGGCTACTTTTTCCTCCCGGGCGATGCGCGCATTCTCCTTGAGCTGCTGGAACATCTCCTTTCCCACCGGTGACTCTTCCATTTTCTCCCCCCGGTCGAAGGCCGCCAGCACGTCTTCGCCCAGGTAGAGGTTGGCATCAATGCAGAGCTTTTTCACCACCTCGGTGATCTGTTTGGCGCTAATTTCTCTCATCGCATCCTCCTTCCAAACGAAAAGGATTCAGGGACCCGGCGATTCCTCGGTCCCGCAAACGAGGACCAATAAGCTGAGTCCCTGTCCATCAGCCTTAAAATGGGCAAGCCGGAATGATCCCGTTTTTCATCAGGGTCTGCGTTTCTTCCCGGGCTCGGTTGATGATCGCGGAGGCCTTCTCGTAGAGTTGCTTCTTGCTCAAAGTGATGCGGGCGACTTTCTGTTCAATGGCTTTCAAGGCCACAGCCACAGCTTCCCGCGGGAAAACCTCCCGTTCCTCCATGGTAGGAAGGATGTAATCCTCCTTCAGGCCTTTGTCTTCAGCACATTTGGCCAGCTCGTAGGCCGCGGCAATGCACATCTCGTCGGTGATGGTCGAAGCCATCACATCCAGGGTACCCCGGAAGATCGCGGGGAATCCCAGGGAGTTGTTCACCTGGTTGGGAAAGTCGGACCGGCCCGTGGCGATAATCTTCGCCCCGCCCTCTTTGGCTTCCCAGGGATAGATCTCCGGGATGGGGTTGGCGCAGGCGAAGACAATGGGGTCCTTGGCCATCTTCTTAATCCATTCCTTCTTGATCACATCCGGGCCGGGCTTGGCCAAGCCGATGACCGCATCCGCCCCTTCCATGGCTTCGGCAATCCCTCCTTTCACTTGTTGCGCATTGGTGATCTGGCAGAAGTGCCATTTTTCCTTGAAATCCTTCTGCGTATCCGTCCGGCCTTTGTGCAGCGTTCCTTTAGTATCTACCATAATAATCTTCCCCGGGTCCGCGCCGGCAGCAATGAGGACCCGTGCGGTGGCGATGTTCGCTGCCCCCGCGCCGAGGAGAGTCAGGCGGGCCTTGTCCAACTTCTTCCCGACGATCTTCAACGCGTTGATCAAGCCAGCCAAGGTGACCGCCGCCGTACCCTGCTGGTCATCATGCCAGACCGGGATTTTGGCCTCTTTGCGCAGGGTATCCAAGATGTAAAAGCACTTCGGCTGGGAGAAATCTTCCAGGTTGATTCCCCCGAAGCAGGGAGAGATCCACTTTACGATTTTAATGATGTCCTCGGGGTCTTTGGTGTCCAGACAGATGGGCCAGGCGTCCACGCCGCCCAGGTACTTGAAGAGGATCGCTTTCCCCTCCATCACCGGAATGGCTGCTTCCGCACCGATGTCTCCCAGCCCTAAAACTCTTGTCCCATCCGAAACCACCGCTACCATGTTGGCCTTGTTAGTATGCTCGAAGACCTTCTCCGGATGAGCCTCGATGTCTCGACAGGCAGCGGCCACACCGGGGGTATACCAGATGGCAAAATCATTGAAGTCGCGCACTGCGCATTTCAGAGTGGAAGCGATCTTGCCCTTGTAAAAAGGGTGCATCTTCAAAGCATCCGCCGATGGCTTCTTCGACTTTTCTAATAATTGTTCCTTCGTCAGCATTTTTCCCTCCTTTGTTTTTTAGTTGTAGGTTTGTGGTTTTCTGGCTACCGAATTCATCAACCTTGGCTATGTCCTCTACCGCTCGCTCAACTCCAGGAGCACTCCATTGGTCGATTTGGGATGGATAAAGGCGATCTTTGCCCCCCCGGCACCCCGCCGGGGTTTTTCGTCAATCAAGCGCACCCCCTTATCTTTCAACTCCTTCAAGGCCTCTTCGATGTTCTCCACCCGCAAAGCGATGTGCTGAATTCCCTCCCCCCGGCTTTCGATGAACTTGGCCAGGGCGCCGTCTGGGGATGTGGACTCCAGGATTTCAATCTCGCTCTCTCCCACGGGGAGGAAAGCGGTCGTGGCCTTCTGTTCTTCTACTGTTTCCCTTCCGGTCATCGGCAGGCCGAGAATTACGTTCCAGAAAGGGGCCACCTGATCAATGGACTTGGCCGCGATCCCGATGTGATCAATCTTTAATATCTTCATGCCTGGCCTCCAGAAACCTTTGATTTACCGAAAACTGAGAACTTTTTGCTATTTCCCTTTCGCCTTTTCCCTTTTCACCTATCTTTTCACATTCTCCCGGACATACTTGACGATCGTATCCATAGGGGTCCCCGGCCCAAAGATCTCCGCAATCCCCAGAGCCTTCATCCCGGCGACATCCTCCTCCGGAATTACTCCACCCCCCAACACCAATACCTCTTTCACCCCCCGCTCCCGCAAAAGCTCCATCACCCGGGGGAACAAATAATCATGCGCCCCTGACAGGATGCTCATCAGGAGCGCATCCACATCCTCCTGCACGACCGCACTCACAATTTTCTCCGGGGTCTGCCGCAGCCCGGTATAAATCACCTCCATCCCGGCATCCCGTAAGGCCCGGGCGATTACCTTGGCCCCGCGATCATGCCCATCCAGTCCCGGCTTGGCCACCAGCACCCGTAATTTTCGTTCCGCCATTCCGCACCTCCATCTATCAACCTGGAAGAATTCAATAAACTTAAAGGACGCAGATTTACGCAGAAAAAAACAGAAAATGAATTTTATTCATAAAATCTTTAAAATCCGCGTTCATCTGCGTCCCAAAAATTATACTTTCACAGTTGGCTCATATTCCCCAAAAACCCCCCGCAGCACATCACATATTTCTCCCAGGGTACAGTTGGCTCGCACACAATCCAAAATCGGAACCATCACATTCCCCTCTCCCTGCGCTGCTTTCTTCAGGGCCGCGAGGGATGCTCCTACCCGCTTGGCCTCCCGGGAGGCCCGCAGTTCCGCCAGCCGTCTCATTTGCATCTCCCGGACTTTGGGGTCGACCTTCAACAATCCTTTGGGCGGCGGTTCTTTCGATTGGAACTTGTTCACTCCCACAATCACCCGGTGTTCCGATTCAATCTCTCTTTGGTAGCGATAGGCACTCTCCTGGATCTCCTGCTGGATGTACCCCTTTTCGATTGCGGCCACCGACCCGCCCATCTGGTCGATCTTGGCGATGTAGTCGCTGGCCCGCTTCTCAATTTCATCGGTCAGCGCTTCGACGTAGTAGGAACCGCCCAGAGGATCCACCATGTCGGCGACGCCGGATTCATAGGCGATCAACTGTTGCGTGCGCAGGGCAATCTGCACAGATTGCTCGGAGGGCAGGGCTAAGGCCTCGTCCATGGAATTGGTGTGTAAAGATTGCGTGCCGCCCAGGACCGCGGCCAGAGCCTGCCAGCCGACCCGGATGATGTTGTTGTGCGGCTGCTGCGCGGTCAGGGTGCATCCGGCAGTTTGGGTATGAAAGCGCAGCATCCAGGAACGCGGGTTCTTGGCTTTGAAGCGTTCCTTCATGATCTTGGCCCAGAGTCGGCGGGCCGCCCGGAACTTGGCCACTTCCTCCAAAAAATCCAGGTGGGCGTTGAAAAAGAAGGAGAGCCGCGGCCCGAATACATCCACGTCCAGCCCGGCCTTGATGGCCGCCTCAACGTAGGCGATGCCGTTGGCCAAGGTAAAAGCTACCTCCTGTACAGCCGTGCAGCCGGCTTCCCGCATGTGGTAGCCGCTGATGCTGATGGTATTCCAATTGGGAACTTCCTTCGTGCAATACTCAAAGGTGTCCGTTATGATGCGCATGGAGGGCTTGGGGGGAAAGATATAGGTTCCGCGGGAAGAATATTCTTTCAAGATGTCGTTCTGAATGGTTCCGTTGAGCTTATCCGGAGTTACCCCTTGCTTCTCGGCCACCACCATGTACATGGCCAGCAGGATGGCCGCCGGAGAATTGATGGTCATGGAGGTGGAAACTTTGTCCAGCGGGATCTGGTTGAAAAGTACTTCCATGTCCTGTACCGAGTCGATGGCCACCCCTACCTTCCCCACCTCTCCCTGGGCCAGGGGATGATCAGAATCGTAGCCGATCTGAGTCGGCAGGTCGAAAGCTACGGAGAGGCCCGTCTGGCCATGTTCCAGGAGGTAACGGTAACGCCGGTTCGTATCCTCGGCTGAACCGAATCCGGCATACTGCCGCATCGTCCAGAAACGGCCGCGGAACATGGTTGGCTGGATGCCGCGCGTGTAAGGGTATTCTCCGGGTAAGTTCAGGTCCCGCATATAATCCAATTCCGCGATGTCCGGGGGCGAAAAAACCCGGCGGATCTCAATCCCTGAGGTGGTCTGGAAATCCTTCTGCCTCTCCGGGTTTTTAGCCAAGGTCTTTTCAATTTTTTCATTCCAGCTTTTGGTCTGATTCCGGATATCCTCGATCTTTTTGGGGTCGAACATGGCTTTACTCCTTAACTCATTCTGTTCAGCATGCGGAATCGTCCCCGGCGCGAGCTAAAGTCCGCAACCTAAAAAATATATCGGGTCTATGGGCCCCCGGTCTTCCTTTGGTACGCCGGGAATTCTCTCTTGCTTCCTAAAGCGGAATATTTCCGTGCTTCCGCCAGGGGTTGGTGTCCTGTTTGTTTTTCAACATCTCCAAAGCGGCTATGATCTTGGAGCGGGTTTCTTGGGGATCGATGACTGCTTCTATGTATCCCAGCTCAGCGCAACGGTAGGGATTGGCAAATTTCTCCCGATAGTCTTTTACCAGCTCTTCTTCCATTTGGGCGGCATTCTCCGCGCTCTGCAATTTCTTCCCGAAAATAATGCCTACCGCTCCTTCGGGTCCCATCACCGCAGCCTCGGCCGTGGGATAGGCATAGTTGATGTCCCCCCGGAGAAACCGGCTGGACATGACGATAAAAGCTCCCCCGTAAGCCTTGCGGGTGATAAGGGAAACCTTGGGCACTGTAGCCTCGGCATAGGCATAGATTAGCTTGGCCCCATGGCGAATGATGCCCCCGTATTCCTGCGCCGTTCCCGGTAAAAAACCGGGGACGTCGACGAAGGTGACCAGAGGGATGTTGAAGCAATCACAGAAGCGAACGAACCGAGCCCCTTTTACCGACGCGTTGATGTCCAGGCAGCCCGCCATAAAAAACGGCTGGTTGGCCACGATGCCCACAGGTTGCCCGTTGAAGCGGGCAAAGCCTACGATGATGTTCCGGGCGTAATGCCGGTGGACTTCCAGGAAATGTTGGTCATCCACCACCGCCTGGATGATATGCATCATGTTGTAGGGCTTCTTGGGATTTTCGGGAACGATCTCCCGGAGCTTGGGCACCAGGCGCTGGGGATCGTCTTGGCAGGGCCTTAGCGGCGGTTTTTCCCGGTTGTTCTGGGGGAAGAAACTCAACAGGTCCCGAATCAACTGCAAGGCTGACCGGTCATCTTCTGTGGCAAAGTGGGCCACTCCACTGGTTGCGTTATGAGCCATGGGGCCGCCGAGCTTTTCCGGGGTGACGATTTCATGGGTCGTGGCCTCGATGACCTTCGGGCCGGTAATGAACATGTAGCTCACTTTGCTCATGATGATGAAATCCGTGATGGCCGGAGAATACACCGCGCCCCCAGCGCAGGGCCCCAGGATCGCTGTGATCTGCGGGATGACCCCGGAATACATCGTATTCCTCAAAAAAATATCTCCATACCCGGCCAGGCTGACCACCCCCTCCTGAATGCGCGCTCCTCCGGAGTCGTTCAGGCCAATTAAGGGAGCCCCCTGGCGGGCGGCCAAGTCCATCACTTTGCAAATTTTCTCCCCGTGAGCTCCACCCAGGGATCCCCCGAGGACCGTAAAATCCTGCGCAAAGACGAAAGCCAGCCGGCCGTTAATGGTGCCGTATCCAGTGACCACGGCGTCGCCCGCCGGCCGCTGTTTTTCCATGCCGAATTCGTAACACCGGTGGGTTTTGAACCGGTCCAGTTCTTCAAAACTCCCTTCATCCATCAGGAGTTGAATTCTTTCGCGCGCGGTTAGCTTACTGGCCTTGTGTTGGGCTTGAATGCGGACTTCTCCACCCGCCATTTCTGCCTCGGCGTCGCGTCTGGCGAGTTCATTGAGTTTCTCCTCCAACGCCATCCTCATCCTCCTCTCGGCAGCAATGAATCTTCCCCTTCGGCCTTGGCCAAGTCTTCGAATTTGATGTCCAGCCCGCAGACGCCGACGATCTGATCTTCTTCGTCCCGAAGGGGTCCGGAAACCGTCAGGCACAGCCGGCCGGTGATCCGGGAAGTGTAGAGTTCGCTCACATGGATCTGGCCATCTTTTAAAGGCTCGATGAACCAGGAGCGGTCGGAGTAGTCCTCATGTAGGCCGACCCGCTCATACTTGGCTTTGTCCACGACCTGGGTAATATTCTTGGTGATCTTTCGCCCCTCCATATCCGTAACATAGGCAAACTGGATGAAGGGATGTTCCGCGACCAGCTTCTTCAGCAGGGACTCAATCAACTTCGGCTTCATGGATTTCATTTCCGCAGCCTCAAAGATCTCCTCGATCAGATGGGCGGCCATCTCGTGGGCCCGAATCTTGATCCGGTCGAAGTCGGAGACGAAATACTCGGGCAGATGCTTGCGGGCCTGTCGCTCCATCTCGCCATGGGAGATGCTGGTCACGCGACCCTCCTCATATTGTTCCGTGACCCACTTGTAAATTTTGGCCACTCCCGGGTGGCGTTTGTCGACCCGCTTGACGTCTTTGAGCATCAGATGGGTATTCACCCAATGAGCGACGCCGGCCAGCCCGGATTTATCAGTAATGATAATGGACAGCGGCCGCTTGAGAATTTTTTCGGTGTTGAAGATGTTGTAGATCTCTTCGGACTTGATCATCCCGTCGATGTGGATTCCTGCACCGGTGGCGTTAAAATCCAGCCCGACCAGGGGATAGTTCAGAGGAATGTGTACGCCGATCTCTTCTTCCGCGTATCGGGCAATGTCCGTGATGGCCGCGGTGTCCACCCCGTTGGTATCTCCCCGCAGGCCGATATACTCGATGATCAGCGCCTCCAGGGGCGTATTGCCAGTCCGTTCCCCAAAGCCGAGGATGGCCCCGTTGGCTGCGGCGCAGCCGTAAAGCCAGGCAGTGGTAGCGTTGATGAGCACCTTGTGGAAGTCGTTATGACCATGCCATTCCAGAAGCTCTCCGGAAACGCCGGCATCGTCGATCATGGCCCGCACCAGTTTATCCACGGCCCTGGGCAAGGCGGCCCCCGGGTAGGTGACCCCGTACCCCATGGTATCGCACAGGCGGATCTTGACGGGAATGCCGCTTTCTTCCCGCAGTTTCATGAGAGCCTGGGCAAAGGGCACGCAAAACCCGTAAATGTCCGACCGGGTGGCATCCTCGAAATGACAGCGGGGAATGATCCCTGCTTCCAGAGCCGCCCGGACGACGTCCAGGTATTCTTCGCAGACTTGCTTCCGTTTTTTGCTAAGTTTTAAGAAGATGTGATAGTCTGAGACGGAGGTGAGAATGCCCGTTTCCTTCAATCCCATATCTTTGACCAGCTTGAGGTCTTTTTTGTTCGCCCTCACCCACCCCGTAATCTCAGGATAAGGGTACCCCTTTTCCAGGCATTTGCCCAGGGCCTCTCGGTCCCGGTCGCTGTAAAGGAAAAATTCGCTCTGGCGAACGACGCCGTTGGGTCCGCTTAATCTATGCAGGAGGTCGAAGAGGTCAACGATCTGCTTCACGGTGAATGGCGGCCGGGCCTGCTGCCCATCGCGAAAGGTCGTGTCCGTGATGAAGATTTCCCTGGCGGGGGAGATGGGGATGATTTTATGGTCGAAATCGATGCGACAGACCTCATCGTAGGGGAAAACATCGCGCTGCAAATTCGGCTTGCTCACCTCCTGCAGGGTATACCGCCAGAATTCGGTATGCTCGTGATTCAGGACCCGGCGTTCGTTATCCCACTTGGCCATGGATTAGCTCTTTGGGGTAAGGTTTTTCCCCCTGAATTCTGGCGATGACCTCTTTGATCTGACTGCGCACTAAAAATTCAATGATTTCCTTCTGGTTATAGTGCGGTCGGAGAATCCAGCGTCGCAACACCCCGAAAACGCCGCTGTAGACCAGGAAATTGGCCTCCAGGAAAGAACCAAAAGGGCCTTCGCCCAATTCACTGAGGATCTTGCGGAAGTGCTCGACAATCTCGGATTCTTTCCGGAGGATGACTTTGAGGTAGTTCTTCTTCACGTACCGGGCCTGAGTATAGGAAAGCATCACCTGGTCTTCCAACTCCATGGCCGCCTCCACAAAGGCCTGGAAAGTGACCTCCAGCCGCAAGAGGGGGTCCGAGATCTGGGAGGCCCGGGACTTCACCTTCTCGAAGAATGTATTGGCGTAATTTTCGAAGAAGAGGTAGAGGATGTCATCTTTGGAATTAACGTAGTCGTAGATGCTCCCCAGCCCGATTCTGGCCTCCTGCGCGATCTCCCGTACTGTGGCCTTATGGTAACCTTTTCTTTCGAAGACCTTGATGGCCCCCTCGATGATCTGCCGCCGCTTCTCACCGATTAGGTTTTTGTCTTTGACCCGAGCCTTGACTTGCATGGACGGACCCCGCAAGGAGGAAAAAGCAAGGCGCTTTAAACGAATGAATGTTCGTTCATTATAAAACCCTGAGTCCTTCTGCCAAGAAAACTTTCCGCTGACCGCCGATCACTTTTTTTAGGGGGTAGGCGGGGAGGGGAACCTGCGAAACCAAAATCAGCCAGCCAATTTTTGCTTTCGAATTTTTCATTCCGCGTTCCGCAATTCGCCATCCGCAATCGGCACTCCCATCACACGATGCCCATTCCTTTGAGGAGCGAAAGCATGACCGCCGCGGCCAAGACCGACCCGATCTGTCCCCCCGTGTTCGCCCCCATGGCGTGCATGAGAAGGTAATTTTTCTTGTTGGCCTTCTGCCCTTCCACCTGAACCACCCGCGCCGACATGGGGAACGCCGAGATCCCGGCGGCTCCGATCAAAGGATTCACCTTACCGCCCGTAAGGACATTCATCAGCTTGGCCAGGAAGATCCCCATGACCGTATCCAGAGAAATGGCCACCAGACCCAACCCGAGAATCATCAAAGTCTGCGGCTTCAAAAAAACTGGGCCGGCCATCGTGGCCCCGATGGAAATGCCCAGGAGTAAGGTGACCACATTGGCGATCTCGTTCTGCGAAGCCTTGACCAGCCGATCGGCCACGCCGCTTTCTCTTAAAAGATTCCCCAACATCAAGGTCCCCATTAACGGCGTGCCCATGGGGGCAATCAAGCAGGTCACCAGGGTGACCACGATGGGAAAGATAATCTTCACGGACGGGGGAACCTTCTTTTTCTGGTACTTCATGACAATCTTCCGTTCCTCCAAAGACGTCAAAGCCCGCATGATCGGTGGTTGAATAATGGGCACCATGGACATATAGCAGTAGGCGGCCACAGATACCGCCCCCAGCATATGGGGGGCATACTTCGAGGTGACATAAATAGCCGTGGGCCCATCGCAAGCCCCGATGATCCCGATGGACACTGACTCCAGCTTGGTAAAGCCCAGAAGCAAGGCCAACAGCAAAGTGAGGAAAATCCCAAACTGCCCGGCCCCGCCTAAAAGGAGGATGCGGGGATTCTCCAGGAGAGGACCGAAATCGGTCATCGCCCCAATCCCCACAAAGATCAGACAGGGGAAAATCTCCGTTAAGACCCCGGCATCGTAAAAATAGCGCAAGAGACCATCCTTTTCCATCAATCCGGCCAGAGGAATGTTCACCAGGATGGCCCCAAACCCAATGGGCACCAGCAGGAGTGGCTCCATACCCTTTTTGATTCCCAGATAGAGGAGAGTACACCCCACAATAATCATCACCCCGTTTGACCACTGCAGGTTTCCAAACCCGGACAAAAGACTGAATAATCCCTCGGTGATCATTGAGCCCTTTATTCCTTTTTGCTTTCGGGGTGGGGAAGAAATTTATTCAGAACATCTACCACCAGACTGATCAGAAAAAGGATGAGCAGCGTTCCTCCCATGCCGATCACAGTGAGCGTCAACCCGAATTCCATATTGGTCAATTTCTTTCCCTCCCTCGCCTCCGCTCATCCAAAAACGCCGGCCATTCATTTTCTTTGAGCGAAACGAATGAACGTTCGTTCTCTATCACGGGACAAGTCTCCTTGTCAAGGGCTTTTTGAGTCTCCCTGCTTCCCCTCTGCATTGGCTCCAGCTGCGAGCACCTCGGCACAAGAAAAGTACAAGATCCAGGCTGGGGAATGGGCGTTCCGTCTCGGCATATTTGGGAAAAATAGATAAGACTTTTGACATTATCCTAACGCCGGGGTATTATAAGTCAAATTAATAAAATTTATCGTTTCTATAAATTTTTTTTTAAGAAGCTCGATGAAATTTCACCAGCTCAGGGTCTTTTACGAAGTCGCCAAAGAGAAGAACTTCAGCGCGGCCGCCGCCAAACTCTCCCTCACCCAGCCGGCGGTCACTTGGCAGGTTAAAAACCTGGAAGAATATTACGAGTTAAGGCTCTTCGAGAGGACGAGGAAAAAAATCACGCTCACCACGGAAGGAAAAATTCTTTTCGATTTCGCGGACCAGATCTTTAACCTTTCTCGCCAGGCCGAAGAAGCTCTGGCGGATTTGAAAGGATTATCCCGGGGAGCTTTGCGGATTGACTCTGTCTTTACTTTTGGAGATTATTACCTACCTACGCTGCTGGAGGCCTTTCACAAAAAATATCCGCAGATCACCATTCAGGTCCACACGGGCAATAGCAGCCAAATCATAGAAAACACCTTGCTCCACCAGAACGATATGGCCGTTGTAGCCCATGATCCTCAGAATGAAAAACTGGTGGCCCGGGAGTTTATCAGTGACTTACTCGTGGGCATTGTTTCTCCCAGCCACCCCTTTGCCAGCAGAAAATCCATTGCCCTGAAGAAGCTCAATGGTCAGCCTTTGATCTTGCGGGAGCAGGGATCATCTCCCCGTAGAATTGTGGATGAAATTTTAAAGAAGAAGGGGATCTCCCCGCTGATCATCATGGAATCTGCCAGCACTTCGGCCATCAAGAAAATGGTGGAAGGGGGGATGGGGATGGCAATTCTCTCCCGGCAGGCTGTAAAAGAAGAAGTCCGGGCAAAATCACTGAGAGAGCTACCCTTTACGGATGTGGAAATCGCCTACAGATTTTACCTCATTTACCACAAAGACAAATACTTCTCCCGCGCGCTAAAGGCCTTTATGAATGTGGCCATGGAAATCGCCCCCAGGCTCTCGGCCGATTGACTCTGCCAATGTTGGACAATCGAGGCGTCCTGGCCCCCGGGCCTGGGAGGGCCTATTTTCGGGTAATCACGCGCAGGGAAAGCTCGGCAAGTTGCCGGCTGTCCACGGCCGAGGGTGCTTCCGTGAGCAAGTCAGTGGCTTTCTGGGTTTTCGGGAAGGGGATCACGTCGCGGATGCTTTCAGCCCCAGCCAGGATCATGACCAGACGGTCGAATCCGAAGGCGATCCCTCCATGGGGCGGGGGACCATATTCAAAAGCCTCCAGCAAAAACCCGAATTTCTCCTTCGCTTCTGCCGGGCCGATGCCTAGTTTTTCGAAAAGCAAAGATTGGACCTCCCGCCGGTAAATGCGCAGGCTTCCTCCGCCCACCTCCGTCCCGTTGAGAACCAGGTCATAAGCTTTGGCGCGGACTTTTTCCGGGTGCGTGGAGAGGAGGGGCAAGTCCTCGTCCAGGGGCGAGGTAAATGGATGATGCTTGGCCGCGAACCGGCCTTCCCCTTCGTCGTACTCCAGGAGGGGAAAGTCCGTGATCCAGACAAAACCGAAGACCCCCTCGGGAATCAGGCCCAGGCGCTTGCCCAGATGGAGCCGCAGGCGACCCATCACCTCGTTGACTATCTTGGGAGAATCAGCCATAAATAAAAAAATATCCCCGGGGTCCGGTTTCAAACCCTCGCGCAGGGCCGAACGCTCTTCCTCCGAAAAAAATTTGGCCATCGGCCCGCTCACGGCTGGCCATCCCTCGGGACCCACCCGTACCCAGGACAACCCTTTGCCCCCCAGTCCCCTGGTAAATTCGTTGAGGTCGTCTAATTCTTTGCGCGAGAGGTCGCCCTGCACCTTCAACGCTTTGGCCATTCCCCCCCGCTGCAAGGTTTCGGCAAAGACTTTGAACTCCGTATGCCGCAGGGCGCCGGAGACATCAGTCATCTCCAGGCCGAAGCGAATGTCTGGGTTGTCTACTCCGTACCGGGAAATGGATTCATCGTAGGTCAGCCGGGGAAAAGGGGTGGCCAGCTCCAGGCCGAGCGTATCCCGAAACAGGACCTTCATCATTCCTTCCATCGTCCGGTAGATATCTTCCCGGTCGATGAAGGACATCTCGATGTCAATCTGGGTAAACTCCGGCTGCCGGTCGGCCCGCAGGTCCTCATCCCGGAAGCATTTGACCAGCTGGAAGTAACGATCGAACCCAGAAATCATCAAGAGCTGCTTAAAGAGCTGGGGCGATTGGGGCAGGGCATAAAACTGACCGGGGTTCACCCGGCTGGGAACGAGGTAATCCCTGGCCCCTTCGGGCGTGGACTTCGTCAAGAAGGGGGTTTCAATCTCCAGGAACCCCTGGCTATGCAGGTAATCGCGGACGGACCTGGCTGCCCGGTCGCGCAGGATGAGGTTCCGCTGCATCTTGGGCCGGCGCAGGTCCAGATAACGGTATTTGAGCCTCAGGTTTTCGACGACCTCAGCATCTTCATCGATGGGGAAAGGAGGCGGGTCAGACTCACTTAGAATCTTTAACGTCTCAGCCCGCACTTCCACCCATCCGGTTTTCAGGTCAGGGTTCTCCGTGCCTTCCGGGCGGGCCACCACTTTCCCGCGCACGGCGATGACATATTCGCTGCGCAGGACTGAGGCTTTTTCATGGGCCTCGGGGCTGATCTCGGGGTTGAAAACCACCTGCACGATTCCTTCCCGGTCCCGCAGGTCGATAAAAACCAGTCCGCCCAAATCCCGCCGGCGGTTGACCCAGCCCATCAGAATCACTTCTTGGCCGATTCGCTCCGGCCGAAGATCTCCGCAATAGCATGTTCGTTTGAAGTCGCCTAAGGCTTCACCCAACTTTCCCTCTCCCCTGCATTACTCTACTAACAATTTCCTCGAAAGGAACTTCCTCTTGATCCTTGGTGGCCATGTTCCGGAGAATCACCCGATTGTTTTTCAATTCTTCTTCCCCTAGGATGATGACGTAAGGGCTTTTCATTTTGTCGGCCTTGCGCATCTGGCTCTTCAGGCTCTTTCCCTCGTAGTCGAGCTCCACCCAGATCCCGGCATCGCGCATTTCCTGGGCCAGGGCAAAGCCCCGCTCCTGTGCCTCCTTCCCTAATGCCGCCAGAAAAACATCGGGATGGGGACAAAAGCTCTTTTCCTCCGGCAGAAGCATGACCAGCCGCTCCACCCCGATGGCAAACCCGATCGCCGGAACGGCAGGCCCTCCAATCTCCTCCGCCAGCCCGTCATACCTCCCCCCGCCGCAGACGGCATTCTGGGCTCCGAGGTCGCCGGCGACCACTTCAAAAGCCGTGCGCGTGTAGTAATCCAGCCCCCGAACCATTCGAGGGTTAATGGAGTAAGGGAGCCGGACCCCGTCGAGCAGATTTTTTACCTCATCAAAATGGCGGCGGCAATCCGGACAGAGAAAATCCAGTACCACCGGTGCATCGGTCAACTGGGCCTGGCATTCTTCGTTCTTGCAGTCAAAGACCCGCAGCGGGTTGGTCTCCAGCCTTCTCTGGCAATCTTCGCAAAGCCTGTCCTTCCGGCTCCGAAGGAAATTCTGAATTTCTTTTTTATAGGGAAGCCGACAGGCCGGGTCTCCCAGGGAGTTGATCTGCAGGCCGATATTTTTAAGCCCCAGCGTTGTAAGAAAACGCATCAGCATGACCAGAATTTCCGCGTCGGCCTGCGCTTCCTGAACCCCCAGGATTTCCGCATCGATCTGATGGAACTGGCGGTACCGCCCCTTCTGCGGGCGCTCGTACCGGAACATGGGCCCGATGAAATAATATTTGCCCACAGGCTCCTTTACGTTAAGGCCATGCTCAAGGTAGGCGCGCATGATGGAGGTTGTAGCTTCGGGACGCAGAGTCAGCGAATCCCCGTCGCGGTCGGGAAAGGTATACATCTCTTTCCCCACGATGTCCGTGGCCTCACCGATGGACCGGGCAAAGAGCTCGGTCTTTTCCAGGATGGGAATACGAAGTTCCAAAAACCCGAAGAGGCCGAAGACCCACCGCGCCTCTTCTTCAATATACTGCCACTTCTCAACTTCTCCGGGGAGAATATCC
>CAYQWO010000020.1:11848-18633 GCA_964421095.1 uncultured Syntrophaceae bacterium | reverse complement strand
TAATATGAAAGGATGGATAAAGATGAAATGGATTACCCGCGAAAAGGTGAAGGTGGATCGGGTAGCCTGCCCCTGGCTGATCAAAAAATTTATTGGAAGGAAAGGAATATGAGCAATCCGAATAGGAACCCTAAGATTTGGTTAACTTTCTTCTTCCTGGGAATCGGAATCATGGGCGTAGGGAATTCGGTTCAGGCGGCAGATTTCAGCGTGATCGAAAAAGCACTGGGGGTTGCGGGCCAGATGCAGGAGGGGGCATACATCGTACGCTTTCCTCGGAGCGATTTAAGGATGACGCTCTCCAGTGAGCCGGTCCCTACTGCTTTGGGCTTTGGGTCATGGACGGCCTGGAAGGAAACCGGTATGGGGATGATGGTCATGGGGGACATCGTACTTTTGGAAAAGGAAGTCAACCCCTTTATCTCCGCTTTGGCGGAGGCTAATGTAAGTGTTACGGCCCTTCATAACCACTTTTTCTTTGAGGAGCCGCGCATCTTCTTCATGCATATCGGCGGCATGGGGGATGCGGCGGCAATGGCCCGACGGATCCGGGCCGCCCTCAGCAAAACCGGAACCCCGCTGCCTCCGGCAGCCTCTCCCTCCCAACCTGCACCCGCCCTGGATACAAAACGCCTGGAGCAGATCATCGGCCATCCCGGCCAGGCCGGTGGCGGGGTCTTTAAGATTACCATCGGACGCCCCGGCGTCAAAATGGGAAGGGTTGAACTGACCGCCAGCATGGGGCTCAATACCTGGGCCGCGTTTGAGGGAACCGAGGAACGAGCCCACGTGGCGGGCGATGTGGTCATGTTACCCAGAGAGGTAAATCCGGTTATCCGGGCACTGAGGAAGGGCGGTATTAACTTAACTGCCGTTCACAATCACATGCTTGATGAAGACCCACGTGTCTTCTTCCTGCACTACTGGGGGACCGGCCCGGCTATAAAATTGGCTGAGACCGTGCGGGCAGCCTTTGACCAGGCCAAAGGGCCAGTGCGGTGAAACGAAACTTTCTATGAAAGCAAATCTGACGGCGCGTTTCTCCCTTTATCCGGGGTTGTTGGATTATTTATCTGGGTTTCCAGAATTTGATAGAGAAGCAAATATACGCAAGTGCATCGGGTGGGACGGGCTTTGATCCCCTTTTTTGTCCTCGGGGCCGTTCTCATTTTTAGTCCATCTCCCGCGTTCGCCTATCGCCCCTTCGTCTCCACGGATGCGGCGGTCGTCGCGGAGCGGAAAAACCACGGTGCTCCGTCTGGTGGCGGGGTTTATCGCCCCGATGCCGGGCGAATTATGATCGATGAAGAGATTGTGGCAGCCAATGGCCAGAATTTCAGAGAACCGGAAGAGCGGAGTTTGGGCATGGTCTTCCAGGACTTGGCTTTGTGGCCGCACCTTTCTGTGAAGGGAAACCTTGAATTTGGTTTGAAGGCCTGGGCCATTCCCGCAAAGGAAAGGGACCAGCGTGTCGCGGAGGTTCTCCGGCTGACCGAGATGGGGAGTTCCATAGACGTCAATGTTGCCGATTTATCCGGGGGCGAACAACAGCGCATCGCCCTCGCTCGGGCGCTCGTGCTCTACCCGAAGACCCTGCTCATGGATGAACCTCTTTCCAGTTTGGATTTTGAATTGAATCTACAACTCAGACGGGAAATCCTTCGGCTGCAAGCGCAATTCAGCTTTACCCTCGTTTACGTCACGCATAATCTCGAAGAGGCTTTTGACCTGGCCACACGGATAGTGGTGATGAAAAAGGGCAGGATTGATCAAGTAGGGGAACCCGAAGAAATTAGCGGACGTTTCCACCAGATACACCGGAGAATCGGTTCGGTCGGAAATGAAAACAGCAGACTTGAATCCATGCGCCACTAAAGGAGGTGTGAAGAGATGAAATGGATTACCCGTGAAAAAGTAAAGGTGGATCGAGTTGCTTGCCCTTGGCTGATCCGGAAGTTTGTGGACAAAAATGCTGAGTTTTATTATATTCCAGCTGATCAGGTGATGGGTGAAGCCTCGCGGCTCAGGGCGATTCCCTTCGACGCTCCGGGGGCCGAGCTGGGTCATCACGGCCAGGAATGTTCGTTTGAGGCCATTCTCAAGAAGTACAACCTGACTGGCGATGCAGCGCTGGTGTTACTGGGCAAGATCGTTAATGGCGCCGATACGGACAATAGGCTCTACAAGCAGCCTGAAGGCCCTGGCCTGAATGCCATCGCCGAAGGCTTCCGCCACCTCGGCTTCAAGGACGACTACGAAATCAACGCCGCCGAATGGGTCGTGTACGATGCCCTGTATGCTTACTGCCAGGAAATGATCCGGCGCGGTAAGCCTGAGGGCGCCTTTAAGTAGACCGCTATGCTTCTCAAATATATTTCCCAGGAACTGCACACTTTGAGCCGAGATGGCCACCTTCTCTTCGGCACACGCATTGTGCGGATGTTTGCGTATGGGTTCCTCTCGGTTGTATTGATGCTCTACCTGGTGCAAGTGGGCCTGAGTGAAACCCAGATCGGGCTTCTGCTTACGCTGACGCTGCTCGGCGATACCTTTATCTCTTTATGGATCACCACGAACGCCGACCGGATCGGCCGGGGCCGAATGCTTATCGTAGGCGCGGTCCTGATGGTATTCGCGGGGATATTATTCACGTTGACGGGTAACTTCATCCTGCTGCTGATTGCAGCTACCATCGGCGTGATCAGCCCCAGTGGGTACGAAGTCGGCCCCTTCCTGTCCATCGAGCAGGCCGCGCTGTCCCAGATTGTTTCCAATGAGCGGCGCACCCAAGTATTCGCCTGGTATAATCTGGTCGGGTCTTTTGCAACCGCCCTGGGTGCTCTGGGTGGCGGGGCGCTGGCCCAAGGCGTGCAGGGTACGGGTATGACACCTCTGGCCAGCTACCGGGTAGTCGTAATCGGTTATGCCGCCATGGGGCTGATCCTGGGTCTGCTTTTCACTCGCCTTTCATCTGTGGTAGAAGTTTCTCGAGAAGCCGCTGCACCCGGTTCCTCCTCGCCATTGAGAAGCCGTTTCGGCCTACATCGATCACGGGGTGTTGTTTTCAAGCTTTCGGCCCTCTTTTCATTGGATGCCTTCGCCGGCGGGTTCGTCCTGCAAAGCATCGTAGCTTACTGGTTTCACGTTCGTTTCAACGTACAGCCAGCGTTACTGGGCGGCATTTTCTTCGGGGCCAACATTCTCGCTGGCCTCTCAGCTTTGACCGCAGCCTGGGTGGCCTCCAAGATCGGGCTGATTCGAACCATGGTATTCACCCACATCCCCTCTAACATCTTCTTGATTCTGGTCCCTCTGATGCCTGACCTTCCCCTGGCGATTACCATGCTGCTTCTCCGCTTCAGTATCTCCCAGATGGACGTCCCCACTCGCCAGTCCTATACGATGGCCCTAGTGGATCCAGATGAACGTTCCGCGGCCGCGGGCATAACCGGCATTGCCCGCACAACCGGTGCCTCCCTGTCTCCTGTCTTCACCGGCCCCCTGCTCGCCCAAGCCGCCCTGCTGAATGTACCCTTTTTCCTGTCCGGCAGCCTGAAAATCCTGTACGACCTGCTCCTGTATCGTAATTTTCGGGCGATCAAACCACCGGAAGAGAAAGAATCCTCCAGCTCCAGGGGGTTGTAAATAGTTCGCACTTGCCCACCCGGCATTTTCTGGCTTGACAGCAAGATTTAGCCTTCCTATACTGGGCCGAGAGAGAAATTAAGGTTCGATACCAAGCATCCAGAAAGGGCAACTTACCCCAGGGTCACAGCCGGAAAGGAAAAGTAGATGAAGGTGGTCAACGTTCATGCCCGGGTGCGCATGGAGCTTTGCCAGGGATGTAAGACTTGTGAAATGGTCTGTCCCGTTTATGCGGCTAAAGTCAAAAAGAAAAAGGGCGAGTTGCAGGTCGATATAAACGACCAAAAATGTGTCGGTTGCTGGAACTGCGAACAGCGCTGTCCGGAGCAGGCGATTGAAATGGTCCCCTGTGAACCTTATGTTCTACGAACCGATGTTTCCCAGTTTGATTATAAGGAGATCGAGTCTTTGTGCCGTCAGGCCCGTTTTCATCCAAAGCAGGCGGTCTGCTACTGCACCGCCAGTCGGGCTGAAGAGCTGGCCGCGGCCATTCTTGCTGGGGCAAAGACCCCTGATGCTGTGGTGTTGGCCACAGGCATCGGGGCCGGATGCGGGATTGAATGCAACCAGCCGATCCAGCGTTTCCTGGAGGCTGCGGGCCTGAAATTTGAGCGACCCAAGCAAAGCTATCAGTGGTATGGCCGGACCCCCACGGTCTGGGAGGTGTCCCGAGAGGTTAAGGCGAATCACCCGTTGTTCCGTTTTGATCAAGACCGGCAACTTCTGGAGCGCATCATCAAAGCTCCCGTCAAATCCTGAGGTTCATCACTCTAACCCATGGAGGTAGACGCCATGAATCGTGAAATCATTCCTCCTGCCGCCCCACGCGTCTCCCAATATGGGGTCGACCCAAAATATGTCAGCAAACGGGGAGCAGAGCTGGAAGGGATGGTCAGCGTTACTCTGAGGGAACTAATCCCGGACATGCCCAGAGTCCTCTACCCTGCCCCTCAAGGAGAAAAAGTCATCCGTGAACGAACCGAGGCGGCGCTGGCCAAGGTAAATCTTTCAAAGATTAAACCGGGGAATACGATCAATATCTTGGCTTCCCACCATGGTTTTACCTTTCTGGGGGGAAAACCCTACGCCGAAATGTTGCGCGCCATCAAAGATGTGGTGGAGCGTGAAACCCGGGCCAAGGAAGTCCGCTTACGCGCAGGCTTGGGAATGCGCTTCCGGGAAACAGAAGAGTATATCAAGGCCCACGGACTGGATGAATACTTTAAGGGAAAAGCCCTGGGGATCGCCCCCATTGATGCGGGCATGCCCATCGAGACTAGTTTGGGAACGCTTTATGGGCTTCGCCGAGTATATGATGCCGATGTGATCATTCATGCCCATAATAGCGATGTGCGGGAAGTACACTTCCATCGCCAGGTAGATCGAGCCGTAAAGCCGTTCGGTATGAGCTATGCGCGGGTGGAAACGCGGTCCACTTACCACATGAATATGGGTCCGCGGGCAGCCAATTTCGTAGCCCGGGCCATTTTCGATTCTGAATTCGTACAGAGCAAGTACGGGTTCTCCATTTTTATGATCATGTCCCCGGGGGGTGTCGTGACCATCGATGCTGACAATGATCTATATGCCCTCAACGATCGCGTCACCGTAGGGGGAATGAAGTACTACGGGAAGATCATCACCCTGCTCGGGGGCATCGACGAATGCATCGTCATTCTGGACTTCCCCTGCCCGGTTCCTTATGTATTTGCCGCCGGGGTCATCTATGCGAACATGGTCGGTGCGAACATCGACCTCTTCGATCTCGACAATCCCCTTCCCCCATACACCTGGTACACCGAGACTTTCTACGACGACCGGGGCCAGCCGATCATTCCGGATATTCCCCCCGTCAACCCGGCGATTAAGATGGTCCTACATAACTACGCCTGGACAGGGTATCCCGCAACGTTCTTCGCCGAACATACGCCCACCATCATGGTAGGCCGGCAACAGGCCGAACTCTTCAATCGGGACCCCATGAACCTAAACTACATGAAGCACGCCCTGCTGGCGGAAAACTTGCAAACGGCAATGGATTTCGCCTACCACACAACGAAAACAGATAAGGTGATCATTTTCGACGGAGCGACTGGGGGCCTAAACGCCAGCCGATCGCTGGCGGATCATCTGGGCAAAATCGCTCCGCAGGCGAACGAACGGGTGGATCGGATTTTGATGGCCAAGTGGCTGGCCCAGAGAAATATCAACCTCGAGCTCCTTAACCAAGTGGCCTGAGAAAACATTAATGGGACGCAGATAAACGCAGATCATCTTCTCTGGTTATCGCCCGAAATCTGCGGTCTATCAATGGCTAACTAAAAAGAAGAGATATCTATGGATGAAAACCGACTTCGTATTTTGGCTGAGATGCTCCTCGAAGCTGAGCAAAAAAAGAAACCCATCCCTCCCCTCACGGAAACGGACCCGGGCATCTCTGTGGACGAAGCCTATCACATCCAGCTCCAGATGGTAGAGATAAAAAAATCTTCCGGGCAAGTGGTGGTGGGAAAGAAGATCGGCATCACCAGCCGGGCCATGCAAGCCATGCTTGGAGTCGATGAGCCAGACTATGGCCACATCTTGAATGGAATGGTGGTGCTGGAAGGAGAAAAGATCTTAGCCAAAGACCTAATTCAACCACGTGTCGAGGGTGAGCTTGCTTTTGTGCTAAAGGAAGACCTGAAAGGGCCAGGGATCACGCTGACCGATGTCATCCGCTCCAGTGAAGGGGTGATCCCCTCCCTGGAAATCATCGACAGCCGGATCGCGGATTGGAAGATCAAGCTTCCGGATACCGTGGCGGACAATGCCTCCAGCGCGCGTATTGTTCTCGGAGGGACGGTTACCCCGGTTTTTTCCCTGGACCTGCGAACGGTGGGCATGGTGCTGGAAAAAAATGGGGAAGTGGTGGCCACTGCGGCTGGGGCAGCAGTGCTGGGGAATCCCGCGCAGGCGGTGGCCTGGCTGGCCAACAAGCTGGCAGTTTACGGGATTGCCCTGCGCAAAGGAGAAGTGATCCTCTCCGGTTCTCTGACAGCAGCTGTACCTGTGAACGCCGGCGATTTCATCCGGGCCGATTTTGGGCTGCTGGGAGATGTGAAGATAAAATTTATTTGAAATTACGTAGAGAGAAAGAA
>CAYQWO010000020.1:5953-11748 GCA_964421095.1 uncultured Syntrophaceae bacterium | reverse complement strand
TGCTCAAGGCCAGCCAGATCGCCGGAAAAGGTCCGGAGATCTTGCGGCGGGTTGCCAAGGTCTCTGGCGTTATCCTCTCCGAGGACGCCTCTTTGCACTCGGAGGGCGCCCTGGGCTGGGTTTGCCTTGACCAAAGCGAATATGGGCCAGCCCTGGAAAGGGCCCAGCAGATGGGAGAGGAGATCCGCAAACGGGTGGGCCGAAGAGCCATCGTTTTTTCCACTGGATTTGAGGTGCAAAAAGGTTTGATCGCAGATACCAATTCCTCTGTGATCGAAGATCGCCTCCAAAGAGAGGGGTATGCTGTTTATTCCGGCGGCGTGTTGCCTGACAATGCGGGGACCATCGCCTACCGGCTGCAGGGAGCCTTGGATGAAGGATTCGGGCTAATCCTAACATCTGGAGGCGTAGGAGCGGAAGAGAAAGACTGCACAGTCGAGGGCCTGCTCCGGGTGGCCCCGTCTGCGGCCACACCCTATATCGTAAAATTCGAGCCGGGCACAGGGAGGCATGCAAAAGATGGGGTCCGGATCGCTGTGGGAAAGCTGGGCCTCTCCTGGCTCGTTGCGCTCCCGGGTCCCACCCGGGAGGTGAAGTTGGGGCTGGAAAGGCTCCTTGAGGCTCTGGGTAAGGGATGGGATGAAAAACAGACGGCCGAATACATCGCCTCCGCCCTTCGCGGAAAATGGAGGGGCCATGGGTGATGGTCGGCAATCGATGAATGTACTAATGGGGAAAAGCCCATGATGAAAAATTATGCAGCCCTCCTGGGCGAATGGCTAACCGAAGACCCCTTCTACGAAAGGATTTTTCAGGGAATCCGTCACCATCGGCTCAAGGCCTCCCTATCTTCAAAGGGAAACGGATGGCTGGCCGGGGTCCCCTTTGCTCAAAGAGCAGCAGAAATTCTTGGACTCGAGGCCGTTTGGAAAAAAAGCAGCGGGGTGGCGGTGGAAAAAGGGGAAGAGATCGCCCAGTTTGTCGGAACGCCGCAGCAGGTCGTCAAATTTGAGAACCTGGTGATTGGCCTGATCTCTAAACCTTCGGGCATTGCCACTGCGGCTCAAAAAGCCCAAAAGACAGCGGGCGGTAGAATTCGCCTGGTCAGCGGGGGATGGAAAAAACATCCTTTCCTGATCAGGGAGTTAATCTGGGAGGCGGTATCGGCCGGGGGCATTGCCCATCACCTTGTCGATGAGCCTTTCATCTACCTGGATAAAAATTATGTGCGCATCTTTGGGGGCATCTCCCAGGCGCTCAAGGCGGCGGCCTCTTCCTCTTCGCTAAAGGTCATCCAGTTGCGGGGAGAATTTTTACCCATCGCGGAAGAAGCCCTGGAAGCCATTGCCTCCGGCGCGCAGGTCCTGATGGTGGATACAGGCTCCACGCGCGACTTGGACGAAGTCCTTAAGGTATTGAGGAAAAAGAGAACTCCTCGTCAGGCCAAATTAGCTTTTGCCGGGGGGATCCAACTCAAGGACATTCCCTTACTGGCTAAAAAAGGAGTAGATATCCTGGATATCGGAGCCGCCATCCTGGACGCACCCTGGCTGGATTTGACCTATGATGTGATTCCGGCATGACTGCGGGAGCCTTGACCGAAAGTAAGGAAGGAATGATTGGAGAGAACTTCCGTTCCTGGTTAGCAGCCTGGGAGAAGAATGGCTGGTTAACCCGCATCCGCAAGCCAGTAAACCCGCAATACGTCCTCGGAGCCATCACTAAAAAGCTGGAAAAAGAAAGGAGCCCTTTTTTTCAGCAAGTTTCAGGATATTCGATCCCCTTGGCGACAAACTTTTGCTTTTCCCGCAAGGCGCTGGCCGCAGCCCTGGATATGGCCGAAGGGGATCTGGTTCCCAACTTCAGGAAGGCGATGCAAAAGCCATGTCCATGTGAGGTTTTTGGGCATGCCCCCTTTCAAGAAAATGTTCTTACCCAAAATCTCAACCCTTTGCGGATTTTCCCCGTGCCTACCTACCACGAGAGGGATGCCGGCCCTTATATCACGGGAGGAGTTCTGATTGCTAAGGACCCGGAAACGGGGGTTCGCAACGCCTCCATCCATCGCCTCCGAGTCTTCCACGATGACGTATTGGGATTGTTGATCCTCCCGCGTCACTTGAATCTATGCCTGCAGAAATGCCTCCAAATGAACCGGCCCCTGGAAGTGGCTGTGGCTGTTGGGGTTGACCCTTTCACCCTGCTGGCCTCGCAGGCGATTTTACCCTTCGGGGTTGATGAGCTGGAAGTGGCCAATGCCTTGCGCCCTTCTGCACCGCTGAAGCTGGCCCGATGTGTCAGCGTGGATTTGGAGGTCCCCGCCGATTCAGAGATTGTCTTCGAAGGAATCATTGACCCCGCGCAAACAAGAGTCGAGGGGCCTTTCGGAGAGTTCCCCCGGTATTACAGCCCGGAGGCTCCGCGACCCATTCTCAAGCTTAAGGCCATCTCCTTCCGGAAAGACCCCATTTTCTACTCGATCCTTCCGGCGTCCCGGGAACACCTTCTCCTCGGAGCGATTCCCCGGGAGGCCAGCATCTTGACCGATGTGCAGAGAGCCGTCCCCTCCGTACGGGCCGTCCACTTGCCCTACGGCGGAACCTGCCGCTACCACCTCGTCATTTCCTTGGTCAAGCAAAACGAAGGCGAAGCGCGGATGGCCATGCTCGCGGCCATGGCCAATAATGCCGACATCAAGCACGTGGTCGTGGTCGATGAGGATATTGACATTTTCGATATGGAACAAGTCGAGTGGGCGATGGCGACAAGATTTCAGGGAGACCGCGATCTGCTGGTCATCCCGAGAACGCAAAGCTCTCCGCTCGACCCATCCTCTTCCGAAGGGGTCGGGACCAAATTGGGCCTCGATGCCACCGCCCCATTGGGGAGTTTGCACAAGGAATTTAAGCCGATCTCCATTCCCGGATACCCGGAGATCGACCTTGAGGAATATCTCTGAAATAAAGGGCTCCCGCGTGCCTTATCCTCCACAAGGAGGGGAGCCGCCCCTAATGAACAGAAACTATGCGTTTGAATGTTCGTAAGAAAGATAAATCTGTAAGCCTGGAAAAGAAGAATAAGCTGAAGATACGGAATGCTCGCAGTGAAGACCGCGATGCCGCCCGGAAGATAACCCTTTCTGCCTTTCAGCAGTACGCAGCATTTATGCCTCCTCCCCGATGGGAAGGATACCGGGAGAACATCCTGGCCACGCTGACGGACGTAGGGCTGGCCCAACACATCGTGGCTGAAAAAGAAGGAGTTATCCTTGGGTCGGTTCTCCTGTACCCCCCGGGAACTGCTTTATCCACTCCTGATGAGGGCCCCCTCACCTGCCCAGAGATTCGCCTTCTGGCCGTCGTCCCTGAGGCCCGGGGTCAGGGTATCGGGACCGCCCTCATGAAGGAGGGCATTCGCCGTGCGCGGCGGCTTGGGGCCGCCTGCCTGAACCTGCATACGACCGACATGATGCAGGTGGCGATGCGCATGTACGAGCGGCTGGGGTTCGTTCGCGCCCCCGAGCTGGATTTCCATCCGGACCCGAGCATCACCGTCAAGGCCTATCGTCTCGAACTCGATCGTGTGGGAAAAGCAAAAAGAGCTAAACCTAAACGTTACAAAAAACACGCGAAAGCATCTTGAGGTAATTTAGTTGCCTTTAGGATTTTTATTCTTCTTTCAATCCTTTTCGTACAATAAGTTCCGAGAATAAGCTCCTCGGGAATACAAACAAAGGAGGTATGGCAATGGATAAGATTGTAATGATCGTCGCTTGTGTCTTTTTCCTGACTCTGGGGATCAGCCAGACTGGCCACTCGCAATCTCCCGCCTCTCACACTCTCATTGGAACCCCGAAGACCGTTCACTGGGGTTACTACAGCAGTAGAATCGATCCGGTTTTGAAAATCAATGCCGGAGACACGGTTACGATTACAACCCCGCACGGTCTCGCCTCGGTTTATCAGGCCGGGGGAATTCCTCCCGAACAGATCTCCCAGAACTTGAAGGACATCGAAAAAGAGGTGAAAGACCGGGGGCCGGGACCCCACATTCTCACCGGCCCGATCTTTGTGAACGGTGCTGAGCCCGGGGATGTGCTGGAAGTTCATATCCAGGAGATAAAAATTACAGCTCCCTTCGGCTACAACACCAACTGGATCAACATGGGGGCCCTTCCCGAGGATTTTCCCTATACCGCCTTTCGCATTCTCAAGATGGACCTGGAAAAGATGACCACCGAGCCGATACCGGGGGTTGTGATTCCGCTAAGGCCTTTCTTCGGATCCATGGGAGTCTCCCCGCCCCCCCAACTGGGGAAGATATCCTCCGCGCCTCCGGGGGTGCACGGGGGCAACATTGATCTGAAGGAGCTCGTTGCCGGGACGATTCTTTACCTTCCTGTCCACGTCAAGGGAGCGCTGTTTTCTGTAGGCGATCCCCATGGGGTGATGGGAGACGGCGAAGTCTGCTTGAGCGCCCTGGAAGCCGCGGAAATGAAGGGAACGTTTAAATTCACGGTCCGGAAAAATGCCAGGATCTTATGGCCCAGGGCCGAAACGCCCACCCACTTCATCACCCTGGGACTGAACGAAGACCTTGACGTAGCTGCGAAGATGGCGATCCGCGAAATGATCAATTATCTCAGTGAAGAAAAGAAAATGACCCGGGAGCAGGCTTACATGCTCTGCAGCCTGGCAGTGGATTTCCGCGTCACCCAGCTGGTTGACGGCGTGAAAGGCATCCATGCCATGCTGCCGAAAAGTATCTTAACCAAGAAATAACCTATTTCCCCCAAAGGACGGCCCCTTTCCATCTCGGAAGAGGGGCCGTCTAAAAAAGAATGATTTTCGACCATGAGCGTTCCCCAGAAATAAAGAGGAAAATTGCAGAAGCTTAAAAACCCTTATTGCATGAAACTGCTATCTCTATGGCATCTTTGAAAGTCCAAAAAGTATTGATAAATTTTCAGCTCGGCTAAAATTGAGCTGGTTTCCCGGGTATCCCTATTGGCACGTTTTTTTGAATATTGATTACCTCCTGAGGTCTTATTTTTGGGGTAATCCCCGAGAATTCACCATTTCAAACGCAAGTCATCAGTTTGAGCTTGAAATCCGAGGCTATTTTCAACAGCAATTTTCTCTTGACTATCCTTGAGGTTAAAAGTATTTTTCGGTTTTCATTTCCCTTCGCAGCTCGAGCCGACCCCAAGCAAATCAAATCTATTACTTGGGAACCATACAATCCCAAATTGGGCTCCCAAAACAAAGGAGGAGGAAACGATGGGGAAGCATAACCATTGCGGCGTTTTAGTAATCCTTTGCGTGATGGCAGTCCTACTACCCGCTTTTGCTATTGCCCAACCGTATCAGGAAAAAGTGAAACCGGGGGCGTTCCAATTCACCTTGCTAGCGGAGGTCAAAGAAGAGGACTTCAAAAATGTGGAGGCGAAAATAAACGCACTTGAAGCGAAAATGAAGGCAGGCGAAAAAGAATTTTGGACAAATTGGGGAGTAGGATTGATAGCAAACCTGTCGAGCGGACAAAAAAGGCCAGTTAAGTCTGCCCGTATTGTTAATAATACTGTCCGGATTGATTACGAAGAATATTTCCAGGCCGGCCTTGGGCTGGAAGTTCACAAGTTCCTTTACGGGGGCCCTCTCTGGAGTGAGGAGTCGTGGGGCACATTTGCTTCCGAATTTGCCGTTGGTCCTTATGTATCGATTATGCCTGGGAGCAATGGCATCATCAGCTCTATCGGCGGGGGCATTCTTTTTGGTTTCCACGGGTGGCGAAAA
>CAYQWO010000020.1:0-5853 GCA_964421095.1 uncultured Syntrophaceae bacterium | reverse complement strand
TCGAGGAAAACCAGCCGCCTCCTGCCGGAGAAACTCAGATCAGGTACAAGACTGTTACCCAATATGGTTGGCAACTTCTCTTGTCTTTTAGCTACAGCTTTTAGATGAAGGCAGATTTTGGTAAAGTCGAGACGGCGTTCCGCTTTACCAACTCTGGCTGTGAGCATCGTTATGCATTCATTCAATCAGTAATCTTTAAAGGCTAACGGCTTTCTTGGCTTAACAGTTGTAGGTGAATTACACATTCCCACGAACAAAAGAGCCCCATTGCTGGGGCTTAACCTAAACGTTCTAAAAAAGCATCAAAAGCATCACGGGAAATGACCCCTTTATTGGACGTACCTGGAAATTCAAAAAAGCTCATGGAAAAAGAAAAGGGGGAGTAAGAAAGGAGGAAGCCGATGGATCCCGGAAATGTGCAGATTATAGAATATGCCCGGAGCGAGGGAGCCCCCTTAGTGGGGTTTGCTCCGGTGAGCAGGTTTAAGGAGGCCCCTCGGGGGCACGGGCCATGTGATTTTTTACCCGAAGCCAGATCCGTGATCGTACTGGGAATGAGAATATCCGACGGCATTGTCGACTACAACGATTATCATAACCATTTCACCGGCAAGGCCAGCTGGGCCAGCCAGACTGTGCCGCGGCTGGATTGGGCCAATGTAGTCATGTATAACTACTACCTCCAGCTGGGGCATTACGTCCAGGATGAATTGCTCCTTTACCTGGCATCGAAAATCGCCTGGAAGCTGGAAGACCAGGGCTACCAATCCATGCCCATGGCTACAACATCCACGCGGGGGTTATCTGGAGTCGAAATGCGGTGGGCGCAGGCGTTTTACCCCTGGTCGCAACGCCACGCGGCCGTGATGGCCGGGCTGGGCGAATTCGGGTTCAGTAACATCGTGCTTACGCCGGAATATGGCCCTAGGATCAGGTTTAACTCGATTATCACGGAAGCCGAATTCGAATACACTCCCTTAATCTCGCAAAAGATCTGTCTCCGGGAAAAGTGCCGCAAGTGTTTGGAGGCATGTACAGCTGGCGCAATCCAACTGCGGGAGGAGATCGATCCTGACCGGGTCTTCATCACGACCCCGGCCAAGACCGATTATCGGCTCTGCTCTTCATGGGACGAACGGGGCATAGCCACCCGCCGCTGCTTCTTCTATGGAACCTGTTTAAGAGTCTGCCCGGTGAAGCCGGATATCAGGAAAAGGAGGAAATAAGCAGACCAGATCCTGCGCAAGGGACAGAATTATATCTAAGGAGGGGGAAAAATGCCGCCGCAGGGAAGCCAGGAGAGTCGGAAGAAGTCAACTCGTCCGCCCGCAAAAAAACGCAGCCTTCCTAATTTCACCACGCTTTCACTCAGTAATCGTTAATTGTTGGGGCTTAATTCTGAAGGAGTGGTGAGAACATTAACCAGGCTGAAAAAACTTGACAAAATATTTGTTTGTGATAACAATTCCGTATACCTTTCCAGTCTTGCGCCGCAAGGAGATAATTGCTTCATCTCCTGCTTCCAACACAACAATGCTGTAATGGGGGGAAAAGAATGAGAGCAAAACTTCTAATCATTATTTTCATCGGTTTCGCGTTTTTGATCGGCATTGGGTCGGGCACCGGGGAGAGTACACCCCCAAAG
This sequence comes from uncultured Syntrophaceae bacterium, assembly GCA_964421095.1. Classification (GTDB taxonomy): domain Bacteria; phylum Desulfobacterota; class SM23-61; order SM23-61; family SM23-61; genus CAYQWO01. The sequence continues at coordinate 4,208 of CAYQWO010000020.1, read as the reverse complement.
TTCATATCGCTCGCCACGGGAGGGACCGGCGGTACCTATTACGTGATTGGCGGGGGCATGGGGAAAGTTATTGAAAAGTACGTTCCGGGAGTAAAGGTATCCGTGGAGAGTACCGCCGCTTCTACTGAAAACTGCCGTCTCGTCGCTGCGAAAAAAGTTCAATTCGCCATCGTGATGCCCGACAGCGCCTATTTTGCTTATAAAAGCGGTAGGGAATTTGGCGAGAAGAAATATCCCGAAATCCGGGCCCTGATGGCGGGCCATACTTCGATCATGCACTTCATCGTGAAGGCCAACTCGGGTATAAAATCGCTGGCCGATCTGAAAGGCAAGCGGGTGGCCCTGTCAGCCCCGGGAAGCCCATCGGCCTTCATCGCCGAGGCTGCTCTGGAGGCCTACGGTCTCCCCAAGAAAGATTACAAACCAAAGCTCTTGACTTACGCGGAACAGGCGGATGCGCTGCGCGACGATACCATAGACATGGCTTGCATTTTTGCCGGCGTGCCGGCATCTTCCGCCCTCGACATCTCTTCCACCCACAGCGTTATCTTTCTGACCATGGGGCCACAGGAGATAAAAAAGGTTACCCTGAAACACCCCTACTGGACAGAAGGGATCATCAAGGAAGGGACTTATAAGGGACAAAATGCGAAAGTCGTAACTCTGGCCAGCCCTGCCATGTTAATTACCCATGCCGATGTAGAGGCCGACCTGGTTTACGCCGTGGCCAAAGCTCTCATGGAGCACACGCCCGAGCTCAAAGAGGTCCATCCTCAGGGAGCGGAGTGGAACCTGGCGGATGCGACCGAAGGGGTAGCGATCCCCTTCCATCCGGGGGCGGAAAAGTTCCTCAAAGAAAAAGGAATTATCAAGAAATGATGGCTTCGTAACTTGGAAGACGTCTCCGGTCATTTTACGAACCCCCCCATATCAAAGGAAAAAGGCCTGCTGCGCTTGACGGCCCGTGTCACCCCCGTTATCGCCGTTTGTTTCGCCCTTTTCCATATTTACACCGGGGGCTTTCGTGCGCTGGTCGCTTACGAGCAGCGGGGGATTCACCTAATCTTTGTCCTCCTACTGGTCTTCCTCCTTACCCCTTACAGAAAAGGTCGGAAAATATCCTGGCTGGACGTCTGTCTGGCAGTTCTGTCCGCAGCCGCCGGTGCGTACCTGGTCATCGAGGCCGATGAAATCACGGAACGAATGGGGATTCCCAATACCTTTGACCTCATCGTTGGAGGGGTTATCGTGTTGGTGGTCCTGGAAGCAGCCCGCCGCGCTATTGGAGCCGCCATCACCATTATCTCAGTCGTCGTCCTTCTGTACGCCTACTTCGGCTACCTCGCTCCTCTCTCGATCGCCCATCGGGGCTACTCCCTGGAGAGAATCATCAGCCAGATGTCCCTGGCCACGGAAGGGATCTTCGGTATACCCCTCGGGGTATCGGCGACTTTCATCGTTCTTTTTACCATCTTCGGGGCGGTCCTCGAGGCTTCTGGCGCCGGCAAATTCTTCGTTGATTTTGCCCTCGGGTGCATGGGCAAGAGCCGGTCCGGGGCTGGCCGGGCCGTGACTATAGCCTCGTTTCTGCTGGGCACCGTCTCCGGCAGCGGCGCAGCCACCGCTGTGACGCTGGGGTCGGTGGCCTGGCCGTTGTTAAAGCGTTCCGGCTATGACCAGGAATCGGCCGGCGGGCTGCTGGCTGCCGGGGGAATCGGAGCGGTCATTTCCCCCCCGGTCATGGGTGCTGCATCCTTCCTGATCGCCGAACTCCTGAGAATCTCCTACCTGGAAGTTTTGATCATGGCTTCCATCCCGACGATCCTCTACTATGCTTCCATCCTCTTCATGGTAGAGGGGGATGCCCGGCATCTTGGTCTTCAGCAGGTGTCGCTCGGGAAGGTCGACGTGGGGGCCCTGTCCAAGCAATACTGGTTCCACTTCGCTTCGCTGGTGACGATCGTCATCTTCATGGCCTTTGGCTATTCCGCCATTACCGCGGTCTTCTACAGCATTCTGATTGCCATCGCCACCAGTTTTTTGAACCGGACCTCGGCCCTCTATCCCCGAAAACTGGCCGAAGCCCTCGCTTCCGGCGGTATCCAGGTTCTGGGCGTAGCGGCGACGTGCGCCTGCGCCGGCATCATCGTCGGGGTCATCAATCTCACCGGCATCGGGCTGAAGTTTTCCGGCATCATCATCGACATCGCCGGGGGCAACCTCTATCTCACCCTGCTCCTGACGGCGTTCATCCTTCTCATCCTGGGGCTGGCCCTGCCGATTACCGCCTCCTACATCATCGCCGCCGTGATGACGGCGCCGGCCCTGGTCAAGCTGGGGGTACCGGAAGGAGCCGCTCATATGTTTATCTTTTACTATGCGGTGTTATCCGAGGTCTCACCGCCCATGGCGCTCACTCCCTTTGCCGCTGCGGCCATTACGGGCGCCAATCCCTTCAAAACCACCATGCTGGCCTGGAAATACACCCTGCCGGCATTTATCGTCCCTTTTATGTTCTGCGCCTCGCCGGAAGGGATCGGCCTGCTGTTGAAGGGGCCGGTTTTGAATATCGTACTGGTTACGCTTACGGCTCTGGGTGGGGTCTGGGCCCTTTCCGGCGCTGTCGGCGGATACCTGGTTGGGCCGCTTGGACCGATTGAGCGCACCGCCCTGGCCGTGTCCGGGCCCCTGCTCTTTTATGCCGGCACAATTCATGACCTGATCGGCGCCTCCATTCTGGGCCTGGTCTTCCTTCTGCAGGTCGTTCGCAATCGGACCCAAGACAGCAGGGGCTCACGCGCTCGGAGCGTTTGAGGTTGGGAACTCCCCTGATCAAACCCGGCCTTGTGACCAACATCATCGGGTTATCTGGCCTATTGCTGATATTGCTTGTGCAGGTGATAGAGAAGAAGAGGGGGAGAAGGTAAAATGGCCCATCTAAAGATTCCCTACGAAACGCCGGAAAGAGTCGGCGTTTTCCTTGATTTGCAGGTACCCGACAAAAACCTCTGGATCCAGTGCCTTCCTCGCGAACCTAAAGCCATAGCGAATTTGTCCCGGGCGGTGGGAAAAGCAGTCGAGTCACCCATTGCCGGACCCAAGTTCTCAGACCTGCTGGCGCGGGGACGAAAAGTGGTCTTCATTATCGAAAACCAGTTTCGCCAGGCCCCGGCTCGTGACCTCCTTCCGGTTCTGATCCAAAAGGCCAAACAAGCCGGCTGTAAGATTTCCATTGTCGTCGGCTGCGGCGCCCTGCCCCCATTGGACCCGCAGGAGATGGAAAAAAAGGTTGGTTCCGACCTGATGAATTCAGGGATCCCCATATTTTGCAGTGACGTCAATGCTCCCGAGCAGTTTCGCTTTCGGTCCATAACCAAGGCCGGAACCCCTATCTTCTTACACGAGCGGGTGGCCGAAGCGGACGTGATCGTTACCCTCAGCACCACCCAAGCAACTGTCTGGGGCTACGGGGGGTCCGGGATGATCATCCCTGCGGTCACGAATAATGAAACCATCGAGATCAATCACCTCCTGTCCCTGGCTACGGATTGTATTCCCGGAAACAACGACTGTCTCATGCAGCAGGATAAATATGAAGCCCTGGAAATAGCCGGGGTGCACATGGGCATCAATGTCATCGTGAGTAACCAGGGGGAAGTCATTTTTTTAAATGCCGGGGCGCCCGTAGAATCACACAGGCAGGCCGTGCAGGCTTACAACCAAATCTACCAGTTCCTCCTGCCGGAATTAAACCGGAGAAGGGCGGATATCGCTATTGCCGGAGCTACCTCGGTAACCGATCATCTTTTTTTCCATAGTGGCTGGGCGGTGGCCAACTGTGACCCGGTGGTCCGGGATGGGGGAATCATCCTCTTTGCTTCGCCCTGCCCGGGGTACGGAAATTGGCCCGGATTTAGCCGCATGGAGGTGCTGAAACCCTATTTATCTTCCCCAGCCCAGAATCGGGTAAGGGCTCTAAAGGACTTTTATCGGCAAATTGTCTCCGGCCAGAAGAGCTTCGCCTGGTACAAGATCTTTGAGGTCATGACGCGCAAGGAAGTGTGGGTGGTCACCGATCCGGTGAATCTGCCGCTTTGCCGAGAGATCGGGCTCACGGTCTATACTTCGATAACGGAAGCCTTCACCCGGGCGATGGATTATTGCGGGAAGAACGCCCGCGTGGCTTTTATCCCTTATGCCCGCTACAC
>CAYQWO010000019.1:0-19034 GCA_964421095.1 uncultured Syntrophaceae bacterium | reverse complement strand
CGAAACAAATTCCAAATTCGAATTTTCAAATGCTTCAAACAAAAGCTAAGGTTCAGATTTTTGAACATTTTAAATTGTTACGTCCCGCGACGGCAGAATCAGATAGGGGCAATTCATGTCCCGCCTCGGGCGGGATGCCCCTACGGGATGGCCGCGTTCTCCCCCCAAAGCGCGGGACTCCTCGCAATGACTACTTTCATTGGCCGTCCATTATAAATCAATCAATCTTGTACTCTTTCCATTGTTCTTTTACCTTCTTTAAAACCTCCATATCCGGCAGGGAGAGAGGTGGGGTGGGTCTATCTCTCCCGGGTTCGTTGGAAAATTTCTTGGTGGCATCGATCCCCACTTTGGAACAGTAAGCAAAATTAGTATAGGGGAAATCCTGACTGATGGGAACCCTCGACCTGGCCGAAGGGTTCAGGGCATTGACCGCCAAGGGGGGAAAGGTGAGGATGTCCAGCTGGGGGTCGACCCGGGTGGCCAGGGCAAAAAGGACCTGGTCCCAGTTATAGATGTCGATATCCTCATCCACCACGATGACCCAGTTGATGATGGCGGCGGCAAACCCCGAGCCCAGGGCCGACATGATGGCCTGCTTCCCCCATCCCGGATAGCGCTTTTGAATCTGCACGATAGCCATGAAATTCCTCCCCTGGAGCGGCAGGAAGGCATCCCGGAAACCCACCACCTCCGTCTTCATCCTCCGGTACCAGTTGAAGGGCTGGGGGTAATGGAGAATCAGGCACTCACTGGCCACATGGGCGCTGGTGCATGAAACGTAATAAGGGTTCTTCCGGTGGGTCACGCATTTCAGGTGAAAGGTGGGCTGGACCATCGCTTCTCCGTAATAGCCGGTATACTCCCCATAGGGGCCCTCGTCCCGAACATCGTCCAGATCAATATACCCTTCGAATACAATCTCCGAGCTGGCCGGGACATCGATGTCCACGGTCACGCATTTAGCCAACTGGACCGGTTTCCCGTATAAGCCCCCGACAAAGCGGAATTCGGCATCCCGGCCCACGACAGGCATCTTCATGACCGATGCCAGAAATAGAAGAGGATCGAACCCGATGGCGATGGCGCATTCAACCTTGGTCACCCCCCTTTTCCTGGCCCGGGCGCAGTAGATGCCGCTATCCTGCGGGGCATTGATCACCATCGGAGCGGCCCGGCGGTCCACGATCATGATCCGGTACATCCCGAGGTTCTGCCCCCACTCCGGGTCTTTCATGACCACACCCGGGAGCGTTATGTAAGGGCCCCCATCTGTGGGGTGCCAGCGGAAGATGGGAAATTTGGAAAAATCCGGGTTATCTTTGATGATCACCTCTTGACAGGGGGCCTGGGTCTTTATTTCGGGAGCGATCCAGCCTTTATCTGTCTCAATTTTCTGCAGGAGGAAATCCTTCAAGTCTTTTATCTTGATATTCCTCCAGTCAGGAAATCCTAGGATCAAGGCCCACCTGCGCAAAGAGCCGAAGAGATTTTTGATCACCGGGATGTTGTACCCTTTTATTTTTTCGAAGACGACGGCGGGGCCATGATTCCCCTTCCGTTCTTCCAGCTCCCACAGGACGGAGGCGATTTCATCCCCGCCGCTAACCTCTTTTTTTACCCGGACGAGATCTCCTTCCTTCTCCAATCTCCGAATAAATTCTCTAATATCAAAAATTTCTGGAAGGAAAGAACTTTTCTTGTCGATATCTGCCACCCTCTTCTCCTTTCCAAGTCATTCAGAAAAAATTTCCAAGCCCATAGAGTCAAGGGGCAGGGAAAATGTAAAGCAACTTTCAAATCCCCTCAGCTTCCCTTTGTTGAACGGGGGCGGGAGGGATTTTCAGATTCCGCATTTTTTATTTCCCCTCCATGAGGATTCTGGGCTTTTCGACCGTTTTGCGGTATCTTTGCCAGACAAAAATAGCGGCTAAAATCGCCAGCCCGATAAAGTCGGTTGTCTTTTCAGGAACGATCAGTAATATAGACCCCGCAGCAAGCAAGATACGCTCGAGGATCGTTGTCTGCTTCGCATAATGCCCCATGATCGCTCCGGCCAAACCGATAATCCCCATGGTGGCAATTCCCGTGCGCCACAAGATCTCCATCCACGGCCCTTTCAATAAGAGCCCATTATCATACACAAAAACGAAGGGAATCAAAAACCCGGGGATGGCTAATTTAAAGGCGATCAATCCGGTTTCCCAGAGGTCCGATTGACTGATAGAGGCTGCGGCGTAGGCGGCCAGGGCTACGGGCGGAGTAATCATGGAGATGACCGCAAAATAGAAGATGAACATATGGGCCGCGAGGGGCATCACTCCCAGACTGATCAGGGCGGGGGCCATCAGAATGGCGGCCATCAAGTAGGCCGCGCTGGTGGGCATGCCCATGCCCAGAACAATTACCGCCGCCATGACCAGGACCAGCGTGAAAATGAGGACGCCCCCCGACAGGTAAATCATCACATCGGTGAATTTCAGCCCCAACCCCGAATTGATCACGATGCCGATGACCACCCCGGCAACGGCACAGGGAATGGCTACGCTGACCGCCTCCCTGGCACCCTTCTCTAAGGCTTCGAGGAGTCTCCTAGGTCCCATTCTCGTTGCCTTTCTCAAGAAACTTATGATGACCGTCGCCAGGATGGCGCGAAAGGCAGCGGTCACCGGGGTTACGGCTCCACTGATGATATAGTAAACCATAATGATCAAGGGAAGGAGGAGATGAATCCTCAGTTTCAATCCTGTCTTTACGTCAGGCAACTCTTCTTTGCTCAGTCCTTTAAACCCCCTTTTCACCGCTTCAAAATCGATGGCAAAATAAAGAGCCCCATAATACAAGACGGCTGGAACTGCGGCGGCGATGGCCACCTCCCAGTAGGATACGCCCACGATCTGAGCCAAAATGAAAGCCGCGGCCCCCATTACGGGAGGCATGATCTGCCCTCCCGTGGAGGCCACCGCTTCCACCGCCGCGGCGAAGGATCCCTGGAACCCGCTCCTCTTCATGAGGGGAATGGTGATCATCCCATCCACGACCACATTGGCCACCGCACTCCCGGATATGGTTCCGTAGAGTGCGCTCGAAACCACGCTGGTCTTCGCGGCCCCGCCCCTGACCCGGCCGGTGACCGAATAGGCCAGATCGGAAAACAGCGCCCCCCCGCCCGACCTCTCCAGAAAGGCTCCAAAGAGGATAAAATAGAAAACTAGCTCTGCTGAAACGCCGATGGGCAGCCCGAAGATTCCATTGGGCGAAAGAACCTGCAAATCAACAAACCGGTCCAGGGAAAGTCCTCGATGGGCGAGCAAACCGGGCATTGATTTCCCCGCAAAGCCATAGGCGATGAAAACGATGGCGACGATGGTCAGACTCATCCCCACGGTTCTCCGGCAGGCCTCCAGGAGCAGGAGCACTAAAGATACTCCTATTAAGATATCCCATGGCGTGGGGGAATGAACGAAGGGAATACGGGTGGAATACCGCGGAAAATTCAGGAACAGGTATGTCCCGATGGTAAAGGTGAACAATACGAAAAGGACGTCCAGAAGTTTGCCGCCTCTACTCTCTTTCCTGATGGGGAAATGGAGGAAAACCAGGGCTACGGCGAAAGTCACGTGAATGGGGTATAAGATAAGGGGGTGCAGAAACCCGGCCATCACCGCATACAACTGAAAGGCAGACCAGGCAATGGCGATCAGGGGCGTAGGCCGCAAAAGGGATTTCAAGGACGGAAAATCCGGCATTCATCAACTCCTCTCGGAATTATCCGCATCTCCTCCTGGCTCGGCAGCAGGGCTCCGCAATCGTCTATTTCATCATTCCTTTTTCCCGATAATATTTGTCCGCCCCCGGATGGAGAGAGAGTCCGAAAGCCTGAATCTTCCAGGCCTCTTCGGGGTGGAAATCTTTGAATCCCGCATGCCCTTTGACCAGTTCCGGTTTGTTCTCCACGATCGTTTTGGTGAGGAGGTAGGCCACTTCGAACTTGACATCTTTGCGGGCGGCCAGAATGGTTGGCCATCCGATTAAAGGAACGTCCCGCTCCTGCCCTTTGAATGATTTGGCGGGCAAAAAGGTCTTTTTATACCCAAGGGGCTCCAGCTTCTTTATAATCTGTTCACTCATGGGCAAAAATAGCAGTTCCGTGGAGATGGCCAACTCGGATATGGCCGGATGCCCGGCAACGACCATGTTAATCCACACGTCTGCCTTCCCATCCGCCATCTGGGCCTGGACCACGCTGGTAGCCGTTGGAGTGACGGACCCGCCCCAGGACTTGATCTGGTCATAGGTCATCCCGTAAGCCTCGAGGACCAACCTCGTGGAAGCCTCCGATGCGCTTCCCTGCGGTTGAGTCACGATCCGCACGGGCATTTTCTTCCGGGCCACTTCTTCGAGCGAGGTTACGCCCGAACGTTTCGTGGCCATGATCCCTATGTAATATTGATCCAGTCCTCCCACGAGTCCGGTCAGGACGTCGATCTTTTTGGGATAGACCACCTTCCCCTCCACCGCCCATTTGGCCGCCGCCCCGAATAGCAACCCCAGATCGGCATCATCCTTGTCCATCACCAGGGCGTTCCCCACCCCACCGGCATAGGGTAAAACATCGATGGTCGAACCCTTGGGCAGAACATTTCTCCAAAGTTTTGCGAATACCGCACCATAGACATAGTGAGCACTTCCTAAATCCATAGTACCGATCCGAAGGTGGACAGGCTCCTTTAAGCCCTGGGCCTGTACTTCCATGGAAAACAACAGTACGAAAATAATACCCATGATCACGAATCTCTTTTTCATCTCCTAAATCCTTTCTTTTTTATTATTTCATCACCCCTTTATCCCGATAATATTTTTCGGCTCCGGGGTGAAGGGGAATGCCGTATCGGTCCAGTTTCCAGGCATCGGCAGGGTTGAAATCCTTGAATCCCGCATGGCCCTTCACCAGCTTTTCCTTATTCTCCACGATCGTCTTGGTCAGAAGGTAAGCCACCTCGGGTTTCAAGTCTTTGTGAGCCACCAAAATGGTCGGCCACCCCACCAGGGGAACGTCTCGTTCCTGGCCTTTGAAGGTCTTGGCGGGAAGGAAGGTCTTTTCGTAGCCGTAGGCCGTCAACTTCTTGATGACTTCCTCGCTCAAGGGCAAAAATACGAGTTCGGTGGAAATGGCCAGTTCGGATATGGCCGGATGCCCGGCAGTAACCACGTTGATCCAAACATCCGCCTTTCCGTCCACCATCTGGGCCTGGGCCACGCCCGTGGAAGTCGGGGTAACGGACCCTCCCCAGGATTTAATTTCATCATAGGGCATCCCGTAACCCTCCAGGATCAATCTCATCGAAAACTCCGAGGCGCTTCCCATGGGCTGGGCAACGAATTTGACCGGCATTTTTTTCCTGGCCACCTCCTCCAGAGAGGTGATGCCTGAACGTTTGGTGGCCATAACTGCCGCATAATATTTATCCAGTTCTCCCACCAGTCCAGTAACGGCATCAATTTTCTTGGAGTAAGCGACCTTCCCGTCAAGGGCCCATTTCGCGGTGGCACTGAAAAGAAACCCCACGTCCGCATCCCCTTTGTCGAGCACCAGGGCATTGCCGACTCCCCCCGCAAAAGGCAAGACATCGATGGTCGAACCTTTGGGCAGCACTTCCCGCCACAACTTGGCAAAAGTTGCGGCGTACACATACCAGGCACTTCCCAGGTCGAGGGAGGCAAAACGCAAATGTACAGGAGCTTTAACCTCTTGGGCATCTACAGGAACCGATAAAGCAACCATGAAAATAATGATGATTACCGCTAAAATCTTCTTCATGCTTTTATCCTCCTTCTAAGAGCAATTGAGAGATTAAGAAAATTTATTAATCCCATAACCCTTCAAGCCCATAATCACTTATTTTTTCCTTTTTTCGACGCTCTCATCTTGATGACCGCTTTCTTCATGCGGTCCATGGCCTCTCCAATCTGTTTGGGATCGGCGCAGTAGGAAACCCTGACGAAGCCCTCGTACCCCAACCCGCTTCCGTTGGTCAGCACCACGCCGGCTTCCTGAACCAGGTACTCGACAAATTCCAGCGAGGGGACGCCGAGCTCGCGGATATCTGCCAGGGCGTAAAAGGCGCCTTTGGGTTGGCCACAATGCACTCCGGGGATGTCATTCAGCAACCCGATCAGCAAATCCCTCCTCTTTTCGTACGCCTGCCGCATTTCTTCGACACTGTCCTGCGGACCTTTCATGGCGGTGACGCAGGCCAGTTGAGAAGGCACATTGGCGCTGATGTTGACCGTGTGGTGATATTTTAGAAATTGCAGGAGCTTATCGGCAGAGGCAGCGACGTACCCGATCCTCAAGCCAGTCATGGCGTAGGTCTTGGAGAAACTGTTGACCTGGACCACATGTTCCTTCGCCCCGGGAAAAGAGAGCGCGCTAGTGTGTTTCAGGCCATCGTACACGAGGCATTCGTAGACTTCATCGGAGATGATCAGGAATTTGCGCTCCCGGGCGAGGGCGACGAGCCTTTTCAGGACCTCAGCCGGGTACACGGCTCCCGTGGGATTGTTGGGGGTCAGGATGATCAGGGCTTTGGTCTTCGGGCTGACCGCTTTCTCAATCTCCGCGGGGTCCGGAACAAAACCATTCTCGCTGCGCAGGGTCACAAATACGGGTTTGGCACCGGCCAGCGTGGTATTCACCAGATACGGCGGGTAGTAGGGCACCAGGATGATGATCTCATCCCCGGGGTTGGCCAGGGCCATGACGGCAATGTGCAGTCCGGCCTGCCCTCCGGCCGTAATCAGGATCTCATCCTCCCAGTTGTAATCGGCGCCGTATTGTTTTTTAATTTTTTGGGTAATGAGCTGGCGCAGTTCATGGCTCCCCCGGTCCGGGCCATAGTGGGTGTGGCCCTCATCCATGGCTTTCTTAGCCGCCTGCAAAATGTGCTTCGGTGTCGTAAAATCAGGCTCTCCCAGCTGCAAGTAGATGCAGTTCCCCCTTTTGGCGGCCAACTCCATGATGCTGTAAAAGGGGGACCGCTGCACGGCAAGAATTCTTTCCGCTAACATAAATTATCTCCTCTGAAAATTTAGCCCTGGCCTACCTCCAGTCAGGACAAGCAGGCTCTATTTATGGATGAACCATGTACCACCTTTTATCTCTGCCACAAATACCGGCTTATCCGCATCTCCCGCTTGATTGAAGGCCACCGGCCCCACAATCCCTTTGAAGTCTTTGATCGTGCTCAAGCCTTTCATGATCTTTTCTCGATCCTGGGCCAGATCTTCCGGTTTATTGGTGACCCCCATCTTCTCGATCACGTACTTGAGGAAGTGGATCGCCTCGTATACATTAGCATCATACATAATCGGCTCGGGGGGCTCAAAGCCTTTTGCTTTTGCCCTCTTGACGAATTCAGCCACAACCGTGGGGGGGGCAATCGAGTAATGGAAGGTGCAGGGCGCAAAGGTACCCTCTACATCCTTCCCACCTTTCTTCGGAAAATACTCATTGATAAAGGGACTCCCTCCCACCAGGGGCTGTTTTAATCCCTGGCGACGGAGTTCTTTACAGAAGGTGACCGCATCGAAATAGAGTCCGCCGAAGGCGATGCCGTCGAACTCCATTCCCTTCAGTTTCGTGACCTGCGGCCGGAAGTCAAAGTCCTGGATCTGAAAGGTAACATAGGCCCCCTCATTGACAATGGTGACCCCCATTTTCTTAAAGACCGCAGGAAGCACCATGGACCCCAGGGTCAGCCCGATGGCGTCCTTGATGTCGTGGACCACCGCCACTTTCTTGATATTGTACCTCTCTATGAAAGCCTTCACCGCCACCTTGCCCATCTCGATCTCATCGATGGTGTTGCGGAAGGCGTAGGGCCTGTGCTCCTTGGCCAAACCCGGCTTGGAGGAGGCCTGGGAGATCATCACGATTCCAATTTTGTTTCCCACGGGGAAGGCCACCTCAGCTTCGGAGGTGGAAAAAGGTCCTAAAATGGCTAATACTTTGTCATCGTCAGCCAGCTTACGAACAATGCGGGTAGCTTCCATGGGCTTGCTGGCTGTATCATAAGTGATCAATCGAAGAGGAACTCCTTTAATCCCGCCGGCGGTATTGATCTCCTCGATGGCCATCTGGGCAACGATGGCGTTCTTGGTTGTCCAGTCGCGCCACGTCCCCGTCAAACCCCAGGCTGCACCAATCTGCACTTCCTTTCCAGCCAGCTTCGGTTCGGCGGCTACGCTTGGAAGAGGAGAGAAGCAGAAGCTCATCCCCAAACCCAGCATGAACGTTATGAATAAAACCAGTTTCCAGCCACTCCTTGAACGAAATTTCGGTCTGTCCATAAATATTCCCTCCTTTCATTTTTGCAGAGCCAGAGGAACTCCGCCTTCTAACCCGACTCAGCCGGCACTATCTTCCTCTCCTCCCAGGTAAGCTTCCCGAAGCTCTTTACTGCTTAAAAGATTCTGGGCATCGTCGGACATCACGATTTTCCCCACCTCCATGACGTATCCCCGATCGGCTAATTGCAGGGCCTTCTGAGCATTCTGTTCGACGAGAAAAATGGTGATTCCCGACCGGTGCAGATCGCTGATGATGGAAAAGATTTCCTTGACTAACAGGGGCGACAATCCCAATGAGGGCTCATCCAACATGAGAAGCCGTGGCCGGGACAGCAGCGCCCTTCCAATGGCCAGCATCTGTTGTTCGCCCCCGGAGAGGACATCGGCCGAAAGATTCTTCCGCTGGGCCAGGACAGGAAAGAGGCCGAAGACCCTTTCCAGGTCCTCCTTTAAGGCCGTTTGATCCGAACGGGCATAAGCCCCCATCAATAAATTTTCATAGACCGTCATCCTTTTTAAAATACAACGTCCTTCAGGAACAAGCACTAAACCCTGTCTCACCCTGGCCGTTGGGGACTTGCGATCGATACGCCCCCCTTCATACTCGATAGTCCCGGCAGTGGGTGAAAGGATCCCGCAGACCGTTTTCATCAGGGTAGACTTCCCCGCTCCATTGGCCCCGATCAGAGTAACGATTTCCCCCTTTTCAATCTCGAGGGAGACGCCCCTTAGAACCGGAATCCTACCATAGCCTGTCTCTAAGTTCAAAATCTTGATCAACTATTCCCCTTTGCCCAGGTAAGCCTCCAGGACTCCCTCGTTTTTACGAATCTCCGCGGGCGTTCCCTCGGCGATCTTCTGACCAAAATTCAACACAAATATATGGTCGCAGATGCCCATCACCACCCTCATAGCATGTTCGATCACCAGGATGGTGATCCCGAATTCGTGGATCTTGGATAGGGCACTGAGCACCTCCTCCGTCTCCCGTACATTCATTCCCGCAGTCGGCTCATCCAGCAAAAGAAGCTTGGGCCGAGCAGCCAAAGCCCTGGCAATCTCGACTTTTCTCTGGCTTCCATAAGGAAGAGTTACCGCCTTTCTTTCTCTCGCTTCCCAGAGTCCCAATAATCTTAGGGCTTCCTGAGCCTGAGCCCTGAGACTCATTTTTTCAGTCTTCCGGATAGGGAGGATTCCCCCGATCTTAGATTGAGATAGGAAGTTCTGGCCGATCAGCACATGTTCCCAGGTAGTCATGTTAGGAAAGAGGCGGATGGTCTGAAAGGTCCGGCTGATCCCCAGGCGGGCAATGCGATAAGGCTTAAGCGAAGTTAGGTTCACTCCATCCAGGAGGATGGATCCACTCGTACATGGATAGACACCCGTGATTAAGTTAAACACTGTAGTCTTCCCTGCCCCATTCGGTCCTATGAGGCCGTAAATGTATCCTTTGGAGACTTCCAGGTTTAGGTCATTTACGGCCAAGAGTCCCCCGAACGCTTTGGAGACCTTATTCAAGGTGAGCAGGGGAGCTTCTTTCAAAGCTTTACCCCTTTGCGGTAGGGCATCCAAAAACTTATCCGCAGCATTTCTCGAGTGATCAGGCCGGACGGCCTAGCGATCATGAGCCCGATGATCAAGATTCCGAAGAAGGCGCCCCGCCAGTCTTTCAAGAACCGCAGAAATTCGGGGAGCAAGGTAAAAATGCCGGCCCCCAACACCCCACCCCAGAAGGTGAGCATCCCTCCCATGATCACATAAAGCACCATATGGATGGATTCCCAGACATTGAAGAATTCCGGTTCAATGTAAAGGTAGTAATGCGCATACAATCCACCCGCAACTCCGGCGGTGAAGGCCCCCAGGCCGAAGGCACTCACTTTCAGGAGAACAATATGGATCCCAATCAGTTCACTGACTGTCTCGTCATCATGGGTGGCCATCATGACCAGTCCCACTCGGGATCGGGAAAGGAAAAAGAAAAAAAGAAGAAAAAAAACGACCCACCCCCAGATCCAGGAGATCGAAAGGGGGATGTTTCCGATGCCTCGAAAACCATAGGCGCCCCCGGTTAAAGGCTTCAGGAAGTTCATGAAAAAATTTCTCACGATCTCTCCGAAGCCGAGGGTGGCCATCGCCAGAAAGATCCCCTTCAGCCTTAGGGCAGGAAACCCGACGAGTACCCCGATGACCCCGGCAATGAACCCTCCGATGATCAAAGCAGGGAAAAGGGAGAAATGGAAGTGAACCGTTAAGATGGCAGACACATAGGCTCCGATAGCCATAAAACCCGCGTTGCCGATGGAAAGCTGTCCCGTGGCCATCGGACAATAGACACTTAAGGCCAGCAGGATGTTGATGCCCAGACTAGAGAGCAGATCTAATTGGTAGCTGCTCACTCCTAAATCCTCCCCTTCTCCGGCTGGATCACGCCCAGGATCCCTTGCGGGCGCAACAGGAGGGCCAGGAATAAAAGGCCATATACGGCAAAATCCCTGGCCGCAGATCCGAGGTAGGCGATGCTAAAAACCTCTATGATGCCGATGAACATCCCCCCTACGATCGCTCCCCTCACATTGCCCATGCCCCCCACAATCATGGCCGCGATCCCTTTGATGCCTGGCTCCATGCCCATAAAAGGAGAGACGATGGCAAAGCTGATCCCGAAGAGGATGCCGGCCGCCCCGGCAAGAGCCCCGGACACAAAGAAGGTCATCAAGATGATGAGGTTGAAGTCCACCCCCAGGATGCAAGCAGTCTCTAAACTCTCGGCCACTGCCCGCATGCCCCGTCCGATTCTTGTCCTCTGGATAAAGAAATCTAAGGCCACCATTAAAAGAACGGCCAAAGCCAGAATGACCACTTGAGTCAGAGAGAAAAGGATCGGCCCCACCGAAAAATTGAGCGGCTCCATCCATTGGGGAAACTGCGAGCGTTCCGACCCCCAGAGGTTCACGGTTACATTTTGAAAGAGAATGGAGAAGCCGATGGTGCTCAGCAAAGGAACGAGGGGGGGCGCATTCCGCAGCGGTCTGAAGGAAAAGCGCTCAATGACCAGGCAGGCTCCCCCCGCGCAGATCATGGCCAAGGGCAAGGCCATATGGAAGGATAGACCCAGGTTAATGAAGGTCAGTCCGAAGATGGCCCCGAGCATAAAGACCTCGCCGATGGCGAAGTTGAGCATGTTCAAGATGCCCATGAGTAAGGTGAAGGCAATGGCGATCAGCGCGTAGGTACTCCCGAGCATGATGCCATTAAAGAGCTGTTGGATAAACACCTATCCTCCCTTTACTCTGCCCGGGGTGTCGTGGATCCGTCTCCGCATCTTTTACTCCACTGCTCTGTCGGCAATGGGACCGCCCCCTTCTGTGTATTCCAGCCATTTCACTTCAGGCTTAGGATATTTTCCCCGGATAAGATCATCCAACCAGAGCAGGAACTTTATTGCCGCCTTAGAACGCGCCCCCGCCTTCGTTGAAAGTCTGTGATACCAAACGTTGGGGCGGCTCCAGGGGCAGACCGCGAGGCAACGGGCACAATCATTCCACTTCTGCGGGTTCGCCACCCAGAAGCGCATGCATCTTTCCGCATCGACCCTCCATTTCTCCACCCCGCGCACGATTTCCTTGCCCCCGTGGGGAATTGCCTGGGAAGGGCAATTATCTGCACATTTCGCGCAGATCTCACAAGTAGAAACAGCTCCGATATCCACGGGATGATCGATGGCCAGAGGCAGGTCTGTGGTCACGGTAGAAAGTCGGACTCTGGGGCCGAAAGGGGCGGTGATGATAAGGCCATTCCGGGATAGCTCTCCCAATCCAGCGTCCACCGCAATGGGGACATGCAGGACCCACTCGTTGATGAAAAAATGGGCCCGGCCCGGGTATCCCAGCTCGCGAATATAAGCCGCCACGGCCACCGCAGACTTGGCCGCGTTCAAATACCCGAGACCCACTTCAGCATTATCGATCCAACCCGGAGAATACCGCAGGCGCTGGTAGTTCATCTCCACCGCCAGAGAGATGGCATACCGATGGGCCAGTTTGATCTCTTCTCCAGCCGTCCCCTTGGCAAAATCGATCCTCAGCCCGGTGTGGCTGTAAACAAAGGCCGGGTTCAGCTCGCAAATCCCTACCAGATCCGCCCCCAGGAATTTTCCTACCTCCTTAATCCTGGCGGCCATCGTGTCCGGGTCATCCACCAGCACCTTTTCTGGATTGATCGGACCATCCGCTACATCCCGCCAGGACCGCATGGGGACGTTCATGGCCCTTTTCTCCGGATAAAAGATGCGGCGGAAAGGATCGATGGATTCCTTCGTCCACCGCTCTTTGACTCTCTCTCCCAAGGCACCGATCGCCGCCTGGGTGTGCATCTGATGTCTCTGGTCAAATCGTTCTTGAGGGCCAACGACGCGGGTGGTAATTCCTTTCCTCATCTTTTCCTTTCTCTTCTCTTTCTAAAAAGGTAGGTCCTTCCTCTCATCCACGATCCTCTTGGCCTTGTGGTCCCACCTGGGGAGTGTCCCCCTTTCCAGGATCTCGATGGAGGTACGGATTCCCAGCCCAATCTGCAAGGCCTTTTCCAACTTTTGCCGAAAGGCATCGGCAGCGCCCCGGTCTAATTCGGGCATGGGGTCCACCCTTATTAGAATCTCGTCGAGGTCCTGCACTCTTTTGAACACAACCTGGAATTCATCCACTTCCTTGAATCCCCGGACGATTTCCTCGATCTTGCTCGGGTATACGATGATTCCCCTGACTTTCTTCATGTCATCCAACCTGCCCAGAACGCTGCCTTCCAGGGCAAAAAGGGTTCGTCCGCAGGGGCATTTCCGGTCCGCCACCTGAACGATATCCCGCGATCGATACCTCAGGAAGGGATTTGCTTTTCGCTCCAGATTTGTCAGCACAAGCTCGCCCCTTCTGCCTGGGCCAACTGGCTGATCTGTCTCCAGGTCCAAAACCTCAGGATAGGCCCAGTCCTCGTTGACGTGGGTGAGGCCCGACTGAAATTCGCAGTTAAATCCCCAGGGTCCGATTTCCGTGGAACCGAGAAAGTCAAAGCATTTACAGCCATAGGCCTCTTCAATTTTTTTCTTTACCCCCGGGATAGCAGCTCCGGCTTCGCCCGTGTGCCAGGAGATTCGAACTTTGGCCTGCCGGGAAAAGTTTATTCCATTCTTGTCGGCCAAATCAGCCATATGCAGGGCGTAAGAAGGGGTGCAACCCAAAACGGTGATGGGATAGGTGAGTAGGGCGTCAATTCGCTGGTCCGTTTTCATACCCCCTGAAGCAAAGAGGAGGCACCCGATCTCCTGGCAGGCGTAATATCCTGCCCAGAACCCGATCCAGGGTCCGAAGCTGAATGCCGGCATAACCATGTCCGTTTTTCGGATCCCATAGGCATATAAATTTCTGGCATAGATATGGCAGAACTTAGACCAATCCTCCGCCGTATCCATTATTTTTAAGGGCTTCCCGGTCGTGCCTGAGCTCAGGTGCACCCTCTGGCATTCCTCTGGTTTGACGGTGAGGATGTCTCCCCAAGGAGGGTCGGTTTCCTGGCTTTTCCTCAAGTCCTCTTTGGTTACGAAGGGGAGCTTGGAAATATCCCCCACAGAGCGGATCTTATCGGGAGTGATGTTTGCTTCTTCAAATTTCCTCCGGTAAAAGGGACTATGATCCCAGGCGTGCCGGACGATTGCTTTGAGCTTCTTTGCCTGCAATTTTCTCAGGGCGTCTTTTGCGGCGGTCTCGATTTCGGGATCATAATAGCGAGTTTCCATAGTTCCTCCTCATCCTTTCCGCCAAGGAAGCAGGATTCTTTTCCCTAAACCTTGCCTCCGTTAGGGCGGCTGGAGGTTTCCGGCTGATCTTTTTTAGCCCACGATGTCGTCTCGGGTGGCAGGGCCACCGCCCCGGGGAGCGGCCTTCGTTTCCAGGGAAGTCTTTTTCCATAGAATAATACCGAGATCCAGTAAAGGACCCTGCGGGCCATCACCGACCGGGTGGCGGCAAAGAAGCTGACCTTGTGTACAAAGGATCGGGGTTTATTCCAGGGGCAGGTATTTATACATAAAGTACAGGCAAAGGTGTTGGCCCCTGACACCCAAAAATTGAAACATTTATCCTGATCCTGATGCCACCTCTCGTATCCCCGGACGACCTTCTTTTCCGCGGGCAGGGCGTTGCAGGGACAATTCACCTCGCAGAGCCGACAGTTCTCGCAAAAATCTCGAACCCCAATATCTACGGGTTGATCCTCCAGGAGTTCCAGGTCTGTCGTCACCGCGGCCAGCCGGACCCGGGGGCCATATCTGGCGCTGAGGAGATAACTGAATCTTCCCTGCTCGCCCAAGCCGGCATCAATCGCATGGGGGACGTGCATGATCTGATCGTTCCGCAGGTGGTGGGCCCGCGCCGGATAACCCAGCTGTCGGATATAGCCGGCCAGAGCACAGGCGATCTGGGCAACCTCGTTATAGCTTTTGCCGATTTCTCCCAGACTCCCGTTGTCTTTTTCCGTAAGGGCCGCTCTTATTACGGAGTAATTCATTTCCTTTCCCAGGGCGATCACATACTTGTGTTCCAAATCTACGGGGCTGGTTACGGCTGGCCCGACCTCCAATCTCGATTCTTCATAGGAGAAGGCATCGCTGTAAGTGAAATCATCCTTCCGGGTGGTAATACCCACCAAGTCGGCCCCCAGATATTTGGCCTTCTCTTTGATTGTCTTGGTGATCTCTTCCGGAGAATGGGCCTGCTCCTTGTTTGGATTTACCTTTCCGTCCACCTGATATCTCAGGCCCATCACCAGGGTCCAGAAGAAGCCTCCGAAGGGGTCCTGGCTTTGCAGGGCCCACCTGTTTTTGGCTGCTTCAGCGCCGTATCCCCCCACATGGGCGATACTGAAGGCCGTGTCTTTCTGGTTGAGCTTTTCTGGATTCCCCTCGGCCATTCCCTTTGTGCCGAGAAGGGCCTTAGGATTACGCCCCAGGGGGAGAAACATCAAGACTGTAAATAGCGCGAGAGCAGCGCCGCTGATGAACTGAACCCCTTGGGCCAGCGCGCCTGACAAGTGCCCCGCTCCTTTGGCCCAGGTATAGGTGCTGAGGATCCCCACCAGGACCAGCAAAGTTATTATCCCCAGGATGCCGGGCCGAATACACTTTTCCTTAAAGGAAGTGATGGCAAAGCACAAGGAAAAGATGGTGTAGATAGAAATCAAAGCGAAAAGAAAATAGAACACCTTTCCCCCTTAAACAAATTGCCCCAAAGGAATTTCTTTCCTCAGGTTGTGGTAAGGATGTCTATCTTAATCTCCTGGGCCAACAAGGCCTCTTTCCGTAACCTCGATAATACTACCTTTTTCCTAAATCCAGGGCCTTCGGGTGGAGGCAGGAGCCCATCCTTATGCTTCGTAATAAAGGTTCATCTCATAGGGGTGAGGGCGATTGCGTACTTCATAATAGTCTCTCATCTTGCGCTCGATCCACGTCCCAATAATGTCCTCGCTGAGGACCCCTCCGTCGAGCAAATACTGATGATCTTCTTCCAGAGCATCCAGGGCTTCTTTCAAGGAAGAGGGCAGGGGCTTTAACTTGCCCTTAACTTCCTTACTGGCTTTTTCGATGTCCACATCAAAAGGTCCAAAACCTGCCTCTGTGGGGTCGATCTCTTGGCGGATGCCGTCGATTCCCGCCATCAAGATAGCGCTCATGGCCAAATAGATGTTACAGGTAGCGTCCGGAGGGCGGTACTCAAATGTTTTGTCATGGGGGGTAAGGGCATATTTGGGGATGCGAATGGCGGCGCTCCGGTTGGCCAGAGAAAAGAACAGGTTCACCGGAGCCTCAAATCCCGGGATGAGTCGTTTGTAGGAGTTAGTGCTGGGATTGGTCATGGCCGTGAGGCTTGGACCATGGCTCAAGACGCCCCCGATGTAATGCAAGGCCGTCTTGCTGAGACTTGCGTATCCTGAGGGGTCGAAAAAAAGGGGTTGCCCGTTCTTGAACAACTTCTGGTGCACGTGCATGCCGCTGCCGGCCTCGCCATAGAGGGGCTTGGGCATGAAGGTAACCGTCCGTTGGCGCCTCTGGGCAATCATCTTGATCACGTACTTGATCCACATGGCGTGGTCGGCTGCCTCCATCAGGGGGTAGAAAAGGATCTCTACCTCCGACTGGCCTGGTCCGCCAACTTCGTGATGGTGATATCGAACCTGAATGCCGCTCTCCTGAATGACTTTCACCATCTCCGAGCGAATGTTGAACATGATGTCCAGCGGGGGAATGGCGTGATACCCCCCTTTTCTGGGGATCTTGTGGCCCAGGTTTTGTTCCTGCTCCATTCCCGAATTCCAGTCCGCCTCCTCGGAATCGATGATGTACCGGGCCATGTTGATGTCGGACTGATAGTTGATGCTGTCAAAGATGTAGAACTCGAATTCCGGACTCCACTGACTTTCATCGGCTAAACCGCTGCCCCGCAAGAATTCTTCCGCCCGCCGGGCGATTCCTCGCGGATCCTTGGGAGAAGTAACCTTGGTGTCTGCCTCGGCAGCTTCGCAGAGCAGGGATAGCGTCTTTACCTCCCAGAACGGGTCGTACCTGGCTGTCTCCGGGTCAGGAATCAAGACCATATCACCCGCCTCGACAGTCTTGAAGCCGACGCTGGAACCATCAAAAGGCACGCCCTGTGAAAAAGTCTCTTCCGTAAAGAAGCTGGCCGGTATGGTCAGGTGGTGCCACTGGCCGAAAAGGTCGATGAACTTCAGATCAATCATCTCCGCCCGGTTATCATGGACCGACCGAATTAGATCTTCAACCTTCGGATGCATTTTTACGTACCTCCCCAAAATGGATCGTAAGAAGCAATCTTGCCTTTCGGCTAATCGTTTTACCTCACCCAACGAGGCCTATTAACCTGGCTGCATTTCCGCCCAAGATTTTTCGTTTGGCATCTTCACCCATCGGTAAACCCTGAATGGCCTGGATGTTTTCCTTTATCGTGGGTACACCGGGCCAGTCGGAACCAAAGATCACCTTATCGGCCAGACGCTCCAGCTCGGGGAAATAGGTCAACAGCTTCTGGGGGGGAAGGCCAGCCACCTCCATGTAGACATTTTTATGGAGGCGAGACAGGGCGAAGGCCTTTTCATACCAAAAAGGCCGTCCGCTGTGGGACTGGATCAGGCTCAATCCTGGAAAATCTATGGCTACATCATCCAGATAGATGGGGTCTCCGTATTTTAACCGGGAGCCTGCAAATACCGACGAGCCTACATGGAGCATCACCGGTATTCCCAGTTCTTGAGCCTTGGCGTAGAGGGGATAGATCCGGGAGTCATTGGGGTAGAATTGCTGGTATGTGGGATAGAGTTTTAGCCCCCGGAACCCGTGGTCTGCCACCCATCTTTCCAATTCTGCGGCGGGCCTTGATGAAATGTAGGGGTTGATACTGGCAAAGGGGAGGAGACGGGAACTTTCGGAACAAAATTGGGCGACATATTCGTTATCGGCGATTCCCGTAGTGATGGGGGCCAATTCCGCAAGGATCACGGCAAAATCAACCCGGCATTCGTCCATCAGTCCGAGGAAGGCTTTGGCTGAAGAATAGGTACGGATCATCTGATCCAGGCCGTCCCCCCATTGCCGACGCAGCAGGTCCAGATAACTTTGGGTCATGCTTTGGTAGTAAGCGGTATGAACATGGAAATCAATAATGGGCATAATTCACCGGTTCCCAAGCAAGATTAAGCCCGGATTGGTGATTGAATCCTGGCACAGCGGTAGCGGCCTTTCTGACACACCCCGCCATGGTGCTGGTGGAATTGCGTGTGCTCTGTATCGAGCTGGTGTCGATAAAAATAATGCCGGTTACAAACGCGACAGTAGCCTCTTAGGTACAGAGGACGGGAATCATTTTCAGCTCTGTCTTCTCGCTTGGTCTTCTCCATCCTCATTTTTAGTTCGGAGTCAGAGGTTGGCGCAACAACTACCTCCGAACTGTTCTATTCCTCTCTCGGTCGGGTATAGCGCTGGTCCGGGTCCAGTTCCCTCAGGATCGCCAGCTCTTTCTCGGTTGGGGGGTCGGTATACCCCATTTTATCTGGAATGACCAATTCAAAACCGGTTCTATCTTTGACTTCCTCAACGGTGGCTCCTGGATGAAGGGCCTCCAGGCGCATTCTGCGGGTCTTTTCGTCAAACCCAAACATCCCGAGGTGAGTAATTACCCTGTAAACTCCGCCGTGGGTCAATCCGGCTTTTTCCCGGCTATCTCCACCCTGCAAGTAACCGGGGGTGGTTACGAAATCCACCTTTTTCACAAAACGTTTTTTCTCGTGGTGCATGGCGACCAGAATCTTGGAGGCCAAGCTGGCGATGTCATTGGCGCCACCCGTTCCCGGGAGCCTCACCTTCGGATTGTCCGCATCACCGATGAAAGAGCTGTTCAGGTTTCCATACTGGTCGATCTGGGCTCCACCGAGAAAGCCATAATCCACGTACCCTCTTTGCTGCAGAAGTAAGATGTCGGTGATGGAAAGGAGCATGTTAGCCCTTCTGGCGGCCCTCTGCTCGTTGGTTGAGGGGGGCAATTTCCCAGCCTCCACATGGGGGCCAATGACCCCCCCTTCGAAAAGGATGGTCAATCGAGGAGCGTGGGTCTTCTGGGCCA
>CAYQWO010000018.1:0-20028 GCA_964421095.1 uncultured Syntrophaceae bacterium | reverse complement strand
ATGTGAATCGGGGGACATAGCACTTATTTCAGGAGGGGCGAGGGTCAAACCTAAACAATACTGGAAAGGTACCGCACACCTTTAGAGCCGTAATAAGTTGATTTCATCAGAATTCATTTTTAATTGTTTGAGCGGGAGCACCGGGAAAGGCCAGCTGCGGAGTTGCAATATCTCCATAAATATTGACCTAAAACTGGAACCAAAAATAGCGGGTTTAGCCTCAAGGATTTTAAAATGTTTATATTGGCGCTCTTTGCGGCTTTGCGTGAAACTGGGGACAAATCTCTTGAATCTTTGCATCAATGGCCCTAAGATTCTCCCGAATCTGCCTGCAACCGTACAACTTGCATCCCTCAACCCTTTCATGCTAAGAAAAACCATAGACGCACGACAAAACTACGAGTTGCCTCAGCTTTCAGGCTAAGCAAAACTGGGAAGCCGAAGGCCAAAGATCTCCAAGGTTGCCTTCTTGACCTGTTGCCAATGGCAAAAAAGGAGGAATTTATGGCAAAGAAAAAAGACATCGCGCGAGTCGGTCTCAGTGGTTTAGGAAGTTTTTCCGTCATTATCGGCGATGCGGTGAAACGGAGCCAGAAGCTTGAATTGGTGACCTGCTTTGATGTTCTTCCGGAAAGACGGGCGGCCGCCGTTGAAAAATATGGATGCGCCCAGGAAAAGTCCTTTGCCGATATGGTCAACCGCGATGATCTGGACGGCATATTGCTGGTAACCCCCAATGCGCTGCATTGTGCGCAAACCGAGATGGCCGCAAAATGTGGAAAGCACGTCTACGTGGAAAAGCCCATTGCCAATACGATCGCCGATGCGCAAAGGATGATTGCGGCCTGTGAAAAGGCCGGAGTGACTCTGATGGTGGGGCATATGATGCGCCGCTACGCCGGAAACCGTAAGGTAAAGGAACTCATTGATGGCGGGGCTATCGGAAAACCGGTGCTGGTGGAGGCGAATCTTTCCAGCGGGCAGGGTTGGGAGTTGACGCCCGATCAGTTTCGCTGGCGGGGAGATGATTCCGGATGCCCCGGGGGTGCGCTCATGACTCTGGGCGTGCATCAGGCCGACAATCTAAATTACCTTTTCGGCCCCGTTAAAACGGCCTATGCCTTTTTCCAGAAGCTTTATATTCCGGCGCCCGTTGAAGACGTCACCACCACCATCTTTCAATTTGCCTCCGGAATCCTGGGCTACCTGGGGTGCAGCTTTGCCTCGCCCCGGACGAATTGGATGTATGTGTATGGGACCGAAGCCAACCTGTTGCGCACCGTAGGCCGTCCCGACCGGCCATTCAATGAATACCTTAAGAAGGGTCCCAGTGCCGATCACTTCACCCGCCTGCAATTATTTGAAAAGGGAAAAGATGCTCCCCGGGAGATTCCCCTGGTCCCCGGCGATCCGATCCAGGAAGAAATTGACGAGTTTGCGGACTGTATATTGACCGGGAAAAAACCCGAAACAGACGGCCTCGCCGGCCTGAGAGCCCTGGCTTTGATTCGCGCCTCCATTGCCTCTGCCCGTACCGGCAAACCGGTCGATTTGGAGGTCTAAGCCGGAGCGGATTGATCACGATTGCCCCATTGCCTGGATAGAAATTTCGACTCCGACTTCTTTAAGAAATCAAGTCAAGGAAGAATGTCCGCAAAGAAAGATTTCCGGCAAACGATCAAGGATTTTTGACAAAACGCGGTGGGGGAAGGGGAGGATTTCATGGCGGCGGTCATTTTTCTACCTCAGGTAATCCACCAGCTGAGAGACATCGCTAACCGTTTCCAGATTTCTCAAGGCCTGAATTAGCGCCGAGGCTTTTCTCTCGCCCAACGGCTTGGCCGAAGAACGTAAACAGGCCCGAAATTTTTCTTCGCACTCTGTCAGAGACATGGGATTTTGCGGATGCCCTTTCACCATATCCACCCGGCGGGAAGTCTTTCGGCCGTTTTTCAAACTCACCTCCACCACCGCCGGGCCCATGGCTCTACCGTATTGTTTTTCGATCTCTTCATCCACGACGGGAGTAACCTTCTGGGCAATCTCCCGGACTCCTGGATCTTGAATGGCCTCGACGGTGAAGTCTTCTAAGGTCACATGGCCGCGCACCAGGGCCGAGGCCACGGTGTAAGGCAGGCTAAAAAGCGCCTCCGCAGCAGTGGTGCTATTTCTTTTGCTCGGCAGGGGGTCACAGACCACGTTGAAAACCCCCTGATTAATTCTGACCCGAATTTGCTCGACTTCTTGAGGATCGATTTTTTCTTCTTGGCGGAGTTGTAACATGGCGGAGATGGCGAAGTGGCAGAGAAAGCAGCAGGGGAAACTTTTGATGCTCACGTTGGTGATCTCATACTCCCGCCCCAGACCGCGGGTGGCCAAGGCTGGATCGTAGCGGTTCTGGTGAAAAACAGGAAAATAGCCAAATTTTCCCTGGAAGACTTCCTGCGGGCCATCGATGCCCCTTTCAGCCAGGATCGCCGAAAAAATCCCGATCTGGGCTGCAAAACCCTGCTGCAGGCGTACCATGACTGTCCCCTCCACACTGGTTTGCATGGTGCCGGCAATCTGGCCGTAGGTGATTCCCAGGGCATGGATCATCTTCTGCCGGTCCAGTTGGAGAAGCTTCCCGGCAGCCAGGGCATTTCCAAAGCTTCCAATATGATTTGTGGTCTGGAAACCCGTCTTTAAGAAGAGAGACTCTAAAGAAAGACCCAGCCGGGCCATGATCTCGATTCCCAGTACAACGGCGTTCAGGAAATCTTGGCCGTTAATCCCTCCTATCTTCTCGGCCACAGCCAAGCATCCCGGGACGATCGGAGCGGTAATGTGTACCATGGCCTTCTCGTGAAAAGCGTCAAAATCATTGGCCCGGGCCATGGCGGCATTGCCCGCCACGGCATTGGGGGCGGGAACTTTGTCGCCATAGATGAAAATACTGCTTTCCGGTTTTCCTCCCCAATCCCTCAGCAGGTCGGCAAACGTTCCGATCCCTTTTGCCGAGCTTCCCGCGATGATCACTCCCAGGGTATCGAGAATCAGTATTTTGGCGTAATCGACGACCTCAGGGGGGAGGTCTTGGAATCGGCTTCCCCTGGCGTAATCCACATAATCCGAGGCGATGTCCATCCGGTTTCTCCTTCCCCGAAAAACTCCCCCTCTTTCTGTTTGACCCAGAGACCCGGCCTTTTCCTCCCCCTCTTCTATTTCTCTAAGGCCATCAGGATGGGAATGGCTTTTTCGGCCTCCCCATAATAAACCTTCCGGAATTCGGCGGTCGGTAAGGAATTGTTGGCCAGCATGAGCTTTTTCAGCAGCTCCTGAGACCGCGGTTGTTCCATGGCCCTCATAAACGCTTTTTCCAGGATAGAAATTCGCTCCACCGGGGTCCCTTTAGGAGCGGCGACCCCTCGCCAAATTTCCATGGCGAGATCGATCCCGCTTTCCTTGAAGGTCGGAACGTCTGGGAAGAAAGCATCCCTTTTGTCTCCGGAGGTAGCCAGCAGGCGAAGTTTCCCCGTGGCCAGGGAAGCACTCATATCCCCGGGATTTGGGGCAGTGGCTTCAATATGCTTGCCGAGAAGAGCGGTACCGCATTCAGACCCGGCCTTAAACGGGACATGGGTAAACTTCACTCCCGCTTTTTTCTCTACGGAAAGGGCAAAAATATGAAAAATAGCTCCCATGCCTGAATTTCCCACCCTAACCTTGCCCGGATTTGCCCGGGCATATTCGATGAATTCGCCGATCGTCTTCCAGGGCGATTCAACATGGACGGTGATCGCCATCGGGGCTGAATTGAGCATCAGAATGGGTTCGAAGTTCTTATAATCGATCTTCCCTTTGGTCTTATAGGTCTCCAGAACCACCGAGTTGGATACATAGCCAATGGTGTACCCGTCTGCTTTGGCCGATTGCAGCAGACCCCACGACAATACTCCCCCACCTCCAGGCTTATTTTCAACAACCACGGGAACTTTCAAATCCTTTTGCATGACATCCGCCAGACCCCGCAGGAGGAGATCCGCCGTACCGCCGGTTCCCCAGCCAAAAAGAATCGTAATGGTTTCTTTGGGGAACTTCTCTTGCCCCCATAAATGCGCGGGGAGCGTTGCCCCAATCACCAGCGCGACCCCAACGGCTGTCCATTTACTAAAAAACCTCTTCATGCGCTTTCCCTCCTTCCACTTCGATATTTTTTTTGCATCTATGGATCGAACGCCCCCTTTTTCCTCTTCATCCAGGGCACCAGGGAGGACAAGAGCAAAAGAATGGCCGCAAGCATGAAAACCAAGGAGATGGGCCTGACAAAAAAGACAGTAAATGATCCATACGACATGATCAAAGAGCGTCGAAAATGCTCCTCGAACATCGGGCCAAGGATAAAAGCCAAAATAAAAGGAGCCGGTTCGTAGGCAAATTTCCTCATCAGGTAACCGACGAGGCCAAAAAGGATCATCACGCCAATATCAAACACCGTGTTCCTCAGGCTGTAGGTTCCCAATAGACAAAACAAGAAGATAAACGGAAAGAGATAGGCGTAGGGTACTTTCAATAATTTAACCCACAGGCCAATCAGGGGCAAATTTAAAGCCAAAAGCATCAGATTCCCGATATACATGCTGGCAATGACACTCCAGAATATCTCCGGATGCTGGCTGATTAAAAGAGGCCCGGGAGAGACCCCATGAATCATGAGAGACGCCAATAATAAAGCCATCACCGCGTTTGTGGGTATTCCCAGGGATAGAAGGGGAATAAACGAGCCCGTAATGGAAGAATTATTGGCTGATTCCGGCCCGGCGACCCCTTCGATGGCCCCCGTGCCAAATTTTTCTGGATGTTTCGAAACTCTCTTCTCCACCGCATAGGACATGGTGGCAGAGATGATGGTATTTCCTCCGGGAATAATGCCCACAAAAAAACCAATCAGCGTGCCCCGCAAAATGGGCCAAGTGGAAGCGATCCAATCGCGCACATTGGGAAAAAGGTTCTTGATTTTCTCTTGCAGGATACCCCGGAATTCCTCTTCTTCTAAATTGATCAAGATTTCTGAAATTCCGAAGAGGCCCATAATGATGGGGATTAACCCCAACCCTTCCAACAAATAGAAACTTCCGAAGGTGAACCGATCGAGCCGGTCAATCGGGTCCGACCCGATCGTTCCTAACAGTAAACCCAATGCGCCCATGATAAAGGCTTTCAAGATGGAGCCCGATCCCAAATAGCTCACCAGAATTAACCCGCAGATGATGATCGCGGCATATTCTGGAGAAGAAAATTTTAAAGCGAAATTCGCCAGGGGAGGAGCCAGAAACATTAAACCAATCACCCCCGATGTCCCCGCGATAAATGACCCGATGGCGGCGATTCCCAAAGCCGGGCCGGCGCGCCCTTGGCGCGCCATTTGATAGCCATCCAAACAAGTGACTACGCTGGCGGCTTCTCCGGGAATATTTATGAGAATGGAGGTGGTCGAGCCGCCGTACATGGCCCCATAATAAATGCCGGCTAACATGATGACCGCTGTGGAAGGAGAAAGGTAAAAGGTAGCGGGTAGGAGGATCGCCAGGGCACCGCTGGGACCAATTCCTGGCAGTACACCAATCAGCGTTCCGACAAAACAACCCGCAAAACAGAAGAAGAGATTTTCAGGCTGGAAAGTGATTTTAAAACCAAACAATAAACCACTTAGAGAATCCAGCACGGGAGGCCTCCGCATCCATCAGCCGGGTCATCCGATCTTGAAGATTCCCTTGGGCAAAGGAACTTCCAAGGCCGTTTTGAAAACCAAAAAAGTAATGGCGGACGCCAGAATGGCTACCAGGAAAGAGGATGGCCATCTTTTCTTGCCTACGAAGCGGAATACAAAAAAGAGGAAAAGAAAAGTCGTGGTTATAAACCCCAGATCATTCAAAACAAATAGATAGAAAATTAAGGCGAGTAGAGAATAGGTAACTTTTTTCCAGCTGGTTTTCTCCTTCCAGAAGGTTACCTTTTTGGGCACTCTTTCCTGCCCATAGGTACTTTGAATAAGAAAGGCAACGGCCAGTAAACATAGAATCGATCCGATAAGAACGGGGAAAAAACCCGGGCCCGGTGCATTCCATGGGCCCATTCCCAATGAGTATCCTCCCCAGAGAAATCCCAAACCAACGAGAAACCATACCCAGCTACCCCACCAATCCCTATTTTTCATCCTGGCTCCTGGGGAGGGATAATCGGCTCGCCCCAAATTTGGGGAGGCGCACAGCGGCTGTGAATATAATAATCTTCCCGGGTTGGGGTGTCCAGTGGAAATGTCGTTCCGGGCAGTTTCCTTTTCCCCGGTTTTGGCCGGGGGGGTTGGTTTCTTTATTTCCTGGGCCACAATGTTTAGAGGCGGAGCCGTGATGAAGTCCAGGTCCCCCGCCCGCAGAGCGACCCAGCGCGTGGTCTCATCCAGGATTTATACGAATTTGGGGAAAAACGTTTTTCGGTAAGGCCTTAGAATTTCGCAAAAATTATATTCTTGGGGTTATGAAAAATCAACATTCTTTTTGAACTCCCGCTTTCCCTCCTCCTTCCAGAGGCCAATTTTGGGAAGAAGGGTAGGTCTTGAAAAAGTCTGCTGATCGTAGAAAGAAAGCCAAGCAAATTCTGCATAAACATCTTCCTTCCCTTTCGATCTCTCATTCTGATAAAATCAGATCACCCTCAGAGATTTTTCACCGCATAGAGGGCTCAAATCCATTTTAAGGAGGCGGAAAAATGATCATTCGGGTTCTTTTCAGCATTGTGGTAGTCGTTGGCACCCTTTGGGGGGCGAGTTTAGTGGGGGCGCAAACCTCGGAGTATCCCACCAAGCCGATTATTCTCCAGGTGCCCTGGCCGGCGGGGGGGTCCACGGATATGGGCGCCCGTATTGTATCGGCGATTGCGGAAAAGAAAATGGGGCAGCCGATTGTCGTTACCAATCGAGTGGGGGCAGGGTCGCAGATTGGCCTGACCGAAACCGCCCGGCAGAAACCGGACGGCTATTACCTGGGGTTCGCCAGCCTTCCCGCGCTGAATACCATCATTCTGGACCCGGAACGGAAGGCGCTCTTTGACCTGAACTCCCTGGTTTTCATCATCAACCAGGTCATCGATCCGGGGATCATCTGGGCCAAGGGCGACAGCCCGTACCAGACCTTGAAAGACCTGCTCGACGACGCCCGGAAGCGCCCCGCTGAGATCCGGGCCGCCACAACGGGGATACTCGGCGACGACCACCTGGCCATCCTGATGATGGAAGAGGCGGCCAAAGTGAAATTCCGGACCGTTCATTTTGACGGGGGCGCTCAAGTGTTCACCGCAGTATTGGGGGGGCAGGTGGACGTGGCCTTCGGCAATGTCGGAGACATTGCCGCCAAGATCAAGGGGACCCCGCTCCGCGTCCTGATGATCATGGACCCCCAAAGGTCGAAGTTTATGCCCGATGTTCCCACCACTGCCGAACTGGGCTTTCCGAAGATTATTTCTTCCTCCTCCCGCGGCATATTCGGCCCCGCGGGTATTCCGGAGCCTATTCTGAAGAAGATCCAGACTGTCTTTGGCGAGGCCATGCAGGATCGGGAGCATATGGAGAAGATGGACAAGTCAGGACTGGCCGTCAGAGTCCTCGTGGGAGAAGAATACAGGAAATACGTTAACGACCTCCATCAGCGGATATCTCCCCTGATGGAAATCGCCCGCCAGAGCAAATAGGGCGAAGATAGGGATTACGAGATCTCCTGAAATTTTTTTGGCGAAAACCCTTTGCTTCGGTATTGGTGATCGTGATCTGGGCGACACTTCTCGAGCAACTTCGTTTCTTAGATGGTTCTAAAGAAATTTAGAAAGGGTACAAAAATTCACATCGGCCCAGGGATATGGGTGAAAGGAGGAAGGCGATGAAAAAGTTGCTTGTTATCCTGTTAGGCATTTTTCTGATGGTGGGCATCATCGGCCTTGAAAAGAGGGGACTGGCAGCGGAGAAGTATCCCGTTAAACCGATCACCTTCATTTCTCCCGTTGAAGCTGGAGGCGGAGCCGATGTCCAGGCGCGGCCCCTCGTTGAGAACCTCTCCAAGATACTGGGGGTTCCGGTGGTGGTCATTAATAAGCCTGGAGCGGGCAGTAGCATTGCCAATCGGGCGGTTTATGAAGCCAAACCGGACGGATATACCATTGGCAACGGAACGGCCTCCATCGTTGCCAACAAATTGATGGGCTTACTTCCCTTTCATTACCGAGATTTTACCATTCTCGGGGCTTTTCTTGACGCCGTCCCCGTGATTGTGGCCGCAATAAAGACCCAAAGACCCTTTAAGTCGATGGACGAGGTGGTCAAGTTCGCCAGGGCGAATCCCGGAGAGGTTAGCATGGCTTCTGGCGCAAAGGGTCAGATCTGGTGGATCGCGGCCAACGATTTCCTCAATGTAGCCGGGATCAAGGTGAAGATCATCCCCCAGGAAGGAGCTGGCGCTTTTTCCATCATCCAGGTCGCAGGGGGCCACACGGATTTAGGGTGCTTGGGCATTGCCGAGGGTAAACCGCAAATCGACGCTGGGAACGCGCGCATCTTAGCGACCTTTGGGAAGAGAAGACCGTTCGCTTATCCGGACTGTCCAACGCTCGAGGAACTAGGGTTTAAAGTTAAGATCAGCTCTCTCAACGTGGTGATGGGACCCCCCAATATGCCGAAGGACGTCGTGGATATACTGGTCAAGGCGGTCGAAAAAGCAGCTAAGGATCCAGATTATAGAAAGTTCCTCGAGGAGAGAAACAATACGGTATCTCTCTACCTAACACCCGAGGAATCCACTCGTCAATATGACGAGCAGAGGATCGTTTTCACTGAAGTCTTAGGAGCTGCAGGGTTGCTGAAACAAAAGTAGGATTCTTACAAAAGGTGACCTTCCTGAGAATCCCAAAGGGGGGTCACCTTTTTCGTGAATCGAGATGGAAAAAAGATCGAAACGCTACGAACTCCTGTTTAATCTGATCCTCATCGCCTTGGGCCTCTACATCACGGCCGCCTCGATCGAGATCGGTTTTGGTACTTTCAAAGAACCCCAGGCCGGCTTTTTTCCTTTTCTCGGAGGGCTGCTCATGGTCGTCTCGAACCTGATCGTGATGGTCCGGAAGCATCAAGAAAGTGGAACCATCTTCCGGGAGAGAGCCGGTGTAAGGATCTTCTTTTCGATCATCCTGATCTACCTTTTTTGGTTGCTGGCGATGCCCTTTTTGGGGTATGTCATGGTGACGTTTTTGGCCGCTTTTGGTCTAGCGAAAGTGATGAAACTCGAAGGCTGGGTCAAACCGCTCATTTTCTCCTTAGTGCTCGCCTTTTTCATTTACCTCATGTTCGACTACTGGCTATACTTGGATTTCCCCCGAGGTATCTTAGGCTAGCGCGGGAGGATCGGTTGACAGAATGGAACAACTGATCAACGGATTGATCTCTTCCTTGTCTATTGTAAATTTGCTGGCCTGCTTACTGGGGGTCTTCATAGGGACCGTCGTTGGGGTTTTACCGGGATTAGGACCCACAGCCACGATGGCCTTCACTCTTCCTTTTACCATGAAG
Source organism: uncultured Syntrophaceae bacterium (assembly GCA_964421095.1). Lineage (GTDB taxonomy): Bacteria > Desulfobacterota > SM23-61 > SM23-61 > SM23-61 > CAYQWO01. The sequence goes on along the minus strand of CAYQWO010000018.1, from coordinate 10,439 downwards.
TTTCCTCCCGAAACTGGTCTCATCATGCTGACAGGCATCTGGTACGGAGCGTATTATGGAGGGTCCACAACCTCCATTCTGGTCAACATTCCAGGGGAAGCAGCGAGTGTGGTCACCTGTATCGATGGTTACCAGATGTCCAAGAAAGGCAGGGCTGGCGCCGCTCTGACGCTGGTGGCCATCGGTTCTTTCGTCGCCGGCAACATCGGTATCCTGGGCCTGCAGTGTTTCGCTCCTCTTTTGGGGGAAGCGGCCTTGTCTTTTGGGCCTCCAGAATATTTTGCGTTCCTGATCTTGGCCTTCCTTCTCCTGTCAAATCTTTCGAGGGAGACCCCGCGGAGGAGTTTTGTGATGTTATCCTTGGGACTGTTTCTGAGTTCCATCGGGATGTCTGCCTTAGATGCCGCTCCCCGGTTCACCCTCGGTACCGGGCAGCTGGCCATGGGAATTGATTTCTTACCCATCGCGATGGGGCTTTTCGGCATCGCTGAGGTTTTGAACATTGCCGTGGAAACATACATCGCGCCCGTCGTCAAAAAAATTCGTTTCAGAGAACTGTATCCAGACAGAGAAGAGTGGAGACGTTCCGTGGCGCCCATTTTGCGGGGGTCCGTTGTGGGTTTTTTTGTCGGGTTGTTGCCCGGTCCCTGTGCGGTCATTTCCACGTTCATCTCCTATTCCCTCGAAAAGAGATTGTCAAAGAAGCCGCAGGAATTTGGGAAGGGGGCGGTAGAAGGAGTGGTCGGACCCGAATCAGCCAATAACAGTGCCTGTATGGGGGCCATGATTATCCTCTTGACCTTGGGGGTTCCTTTTAACGCCCCTTCCGCGATTCTCCTGGGAGGGTTGAGGATGCACAATGTAGATCCCGGCCCCCTCCTCTTCCAACAAGCGCCCATGATCTTCTGGACCTTCATCGCCGCCATGTACATCGGGAATATTGTGCTCCTCATCTTGAACCTGCCCCTGGTGGGCTTTTTCGCCCGCGTGGCCACCATTAAGCCCAAATACCTGATGCCAGCGGTCAGTTTGCTCTGTCTCGTGGGTATCTATGGCTTTAGGAATTCTTTCTTTGATGTTTGGGTCATGATCGTTTCCGGCCTCATTGGTTTCATTATCATCAAGTGGAAGTACCCTGTGGCCCCTCTGGTAATCGGGCTGATTTTGGGCCCCATGACAGAAAGCAACCTTCGTAAATCGTTGATGATGTTCGATGGAAATCTGCACCGTTTCTTTGAACGGCCCCTTGCCCTGGCGTTCTTGTCCGTCGCCTTTCTCTTCATCTTCTATCGATTGCTAAGTTACTTCTGGCGGCGACGTTCTGCTGTCCGGCCATCTTCCGATACCTAAGGCCTGAAGATAAATTCTTTTAAAAGGGGGTATCAATGATTGAGAAGCCAAGGATCAAGAGAATAGACAAGGTCGGCAATACCGCCGAAATCCCTTACACGCGCACCATTCGGGATTTCAAGTCTCAGCGATGGATCGCGAACCGGCTCTATCGGCTTATGGGGCGGGGGGCCTTCTTTTGGGAAAATCCGGAAGAGACCCTGGGCATGGCCGTCTTTCGCGGGTCGAACTTCTTTGACCTCAAGGATACAGGAGCAAGGGTGAAGTCTCTTGAGGAATACCCTAAGGAAAACATTCGATCGGGAAAACGGCTGGAAGCGCTGGCCCAGAGGGAAGAAGACGCCGGTCATACGGAGACCGCCCGTGACTATTATTATCGGGCCTGCCTCTTTTATGTAACGGCTGCCTGGGGGATCTTCGACTCGGATGACAAAGAGCTGATATGGCTGGATGAAAAAATTCATCGCACCTTCGACAAGGTAATCAAGTATAACTGGTACCCCATGGAACGAGTGGAGATTCCTTTTGAGGGCAAATCGATTCCCGGCATTCTGTCTTTGACGCCCAGCCGGAAGAAAGCCCCCACCATCATCTTCTGCCCGGGCATGGATCTCCACAAGGAGAACGGGTTTAACTATATGACCAATCCGTATGTGCTCCGGGGAATGAATTGCCTGGCCATCGACGGGCCAGGACAGGGGGAAAGCCTTGTCCGGAAGATCTGGGTGGACGAGGACAACTACGGGAGGGCCGGGAAGGCAGCCATCGATTATCTGGTAAAGCGGTCTGAGGTGGACCCGGAAAAGATTGGGGTCCAGGGCGTCAGCATGGGGACCTACTGGGGGCCTCTGATCGCCATCCATGATCCCCGGGTCAAGGCCTTGGCCACGTACATGAGCAATGAATACGCCAAAGATCACATCTTCAACGAGACGTCACCAAACTTCAGACTCAGGTTCATGTGGATGGCCGGAAACCTGAATGACGAAGAATTTGATAGAATGGCCGAGAAGATGACCCTGGAGGGGCGCGAATCTCAGGTCAAATGTCCGCACATTATCTTCCACGGGGAGTTTGATCATCTCACCAGTACGGAAGAGGTCTATCGTTACTTTCACCGCCTGGGTTCCGAGATCAAGGAATTCCGAATTTATGAAAACCAGTATCACGGGGTGTATCGGTTTATCGATGAGATCACAAGCATGGCCGCCGATTGGCTGAGAGACCGACTGAATGGCGTACCGCCGAAGCAAAAACGAAAGATTGTTCTGGTAGATTCAAATAAGAAAGAGCATCCCGTGGATGAGGAGAAACTGGCCAACGGATTCTCATACCTCATGGCTGACCCCTGAGGAAAAGAGGGAGAGTACTCGTGGGCAGAAATGAATCTTGCTCTCGATAGAGAGTCCGAGTCCTAAAGATGGAGGGGTAACGTGGAAGTAAAGATATTGGATCGAACCAAATTTATCAACGCCATGAAGGAACAGTTGACCGTTAATCCCAAAACCGTAGCGCTTGTGGCCGTGGATATGCACCAGGGACACCTCGACCCGGAGATTGCGCCGATGCTCGTCGAAGAAGATGACCGAAAAAGGGTATTGACGAATTCCCAGCGCCTGCTTGAGATGGTGAGGAAATACGGGATACCGATTATCCATGTCATTTTTCAACTTCGTCCCATCGAGAATGAGCGGAGGAAAAACCCTTTCAGTGCAGCCGCTAAGGTTGTCGAGCAAAAGTTGAAACCGGAAGAGCGTAGTTGGACGGGGAAGAAGCAGCCAGAGGGCTGGTGGAGGCCAAAGATCATGCCTGAAGTCGCTCCAGGCCCGGACGATTATGTGATCGATAACAAAAAAACATTGAGTATCTACTATGGCACGGATTTAGAAAACCTGCTAAGAACCTTAAGGGTGGATACTGTGGTGATCATCGGGATTAACACCAACACGTGTGATCTGTGCGGTTCTTTTGAGTCGGTGAATAGGGGTTTTAAGCTGATCATGATTTCCGATTGTGTGGCCAGTGCTTATGGTAAGGATTTGCACGAATTTGGCCTGCAAAATGTCGCCCGATGTCTCGGATGGGTATTGACGATCCCAGAATTCGAGGAAAAACTGAAAGGCGGACTTTCAGCGAGAAAGACTTAACGCTAAGGTTGCGTAAAAATCGGTGGACAGGTATGCTTCCCAACCTTGGCCAGGCGTTTTTTCGGAAGTTTTATGGGTGAGGGTCCCGGTTCACATGGAGGGGCCTCTGTAAGGCCCCGCTAGAGGAGAGGGGGGGGTGGGGGGATTTCTTAGAGGAGGATAAGATGGGAGCGTATCATGTAGTGGTTTTGCCAGGGGATGGCGTTGGTCCGGAAATTATCGCGGAAGGGATGAAAGTGCTCCGGGCCGCGTTGGGCCGAGTTTCCCTGAACGTTCGGTTCACTGAATTAGAGATCGGCGCCGGCAGGTACTGCAGGACAGGGACGGCATTTTCCCAGGAGGACATTGAAAAAGTACGGAAAGGGGATGCCGTCTATCTGGGGGCCGTGGGCCTTCCCGATGTCCGCCTACCGGATGGGAGAGAAGTCCAGGCGGGATATAACTACCGATTGGACTTAGACCTCTACGCCAACATCCGGCCAATCAAGCTCCATCGAGGCGTCGATTCTCCCTTGAAGAAAGCCGGGGAGAAGGGGATTGATTACGTGATTTTTCGAGAAAACACGGAAGGACTCTACACTTTCGGCCGGGGCGGGTTCCGGATTGGTAAGGAAGCCGCGGTCAACCCTTTGATCATCTCCAGGAAAGGGACGGAGAGGATTGTTCGCGCCGCCTTTCAATGGGCCGGCCGGCGAAACGGGGCTCCAGAGGATGGCGGGAAGAGGGTGACCTGCGTGGATAAGGCCAACGTAGTAGAGGCGTATGCTTTTTTCCGGGAAGTCTTCGATGAGGTGGCCCGGGAATTCCCTGCCATTCAGAGCGAGCATTATTATACCGATGCCATGACCGTTTTCATGGTCCAGAGGCCCTGGCACTTCGATGTAGTGGTGACGGAGAACATGTTCGGGGACATCCTCTCCGATCTGGGCGCGAGCACGATCGGTAGCCTCGGCCTGGCTCCCTCCGCAGAAGTAGGAGACCATCATGGACTCTTCCAATCTATCCACGGGAGCGCTCCGGATATCGCCGGAAAAGGGATCGTGAACCCCATAGCGGCTATTCTCTCCGGAGCCATGATGTTCGAGTGGCTTGGGAATAAGAATAAAGATGCCATGGCCCTGGAAGTGGGCCGGAGAATCGAGCAGGCAGTAGAGGCCGTTTTGGCAGAAGGCCAGGTCAGGACGCCGGATCTGGGAGGGCAGAACACCACCTCGCAGGTCGGCGATGCCATTGCCAGAGAATTAAGAAAGAGTTCCCATGAATAAGATTATGGAAGTTTTCGCAAGAAGGCCCCGATATTTCGTTTCCGATGACTCCCCGGCTTTTTAGATCCGCGATCTCTTCCGCAGAAAGTCCCAGCCGGCCGCATATTTTCTTATTGACAAAAATATTTTCTTTATTAATCTAATCAGCACACCGCAAAGCTCAAAGAGCGGGCCATTTTTTACGGAGAGGAGGAGAGAAAGATGAAGAAAGGTCTTCTGGTTCCTATTTCCATGGGGCTTCTCCTTTTGCTCGGGCTCCCGGCGGAGCGCTCTCAGATCATGGCCTACACCGGGGAGGGGCAGGCAACCCTGATTCTCAAGTCAGGGTCTGAGGGGCAGTTTACCGATGCTATGAGCATCGCTCCCACAACGTTCGCCGAAAGGATGAAGCAGCGGACCAAGGGCAAGATTCAGATAACCCATTATGCCGCCTCCCAGCTAGGTACCTGGCGCCAGATGTTGGAGTCCATTAAAGGGGGAGCCATGGCCTTTATGGTTTCCGGTCTCACGGGCGCCCCGATTTACGATGCCATTAACCTCCCTTATATTTTCCGAGATCCGGATCATGCCGATAAAGTCGTAAACGGACCGATCGGGACAGAATTGGCTCTCAAGCACGTGGAGAAGACGGGGATCCGTGTTTTCGGGTGGGTTTACCGGGGATACCGTCATTGCACCTTCACCAAGGTGGCGGTGCGCACCCCTGCGGACATGAAGGGAATGAAGTTCCGCGTTCCGGAAACGCCGGTTTATTTGGAAACCTGGCGAGCCGTGGGGGCGCGGCCCACTCCCATGGCCTGGGCAGAAGTATACACCGGGCTCCAGCAAGGGACCATCGACGGACAGGAGAATCCCCTGGACATCATTAATTCGGCGAGCCTCTTCGAAGTGCAGAAATATCTGGTTTTAACCGGCCATGTGCTTCCACCGGGATGGGGGCAGATGAGTGAGAAGGTCTGGCAAAGTCTCACTCCAGAGACGCAGAAGGTATGGCTGGATACCTGGAACGAGGTGGCCAGAGAAGTTCGGGAAGAGCTTTTGAGGCAAGAAGCAAAGTATCTGGAAACCTGGAAGGTGAAGGGAGGAGTGATCATTCAACCCGAGGTGGCCGCTTTTAAAGAGGCCACACAAGAGGTTTGGAAGAAATTTGCGCCCAAGGCCTGGGGGGAAGGAGTTTATGAGAAAATTCAAGCCATAAGATAAGGAAGTCAGAGAAAAACCTACCGTTTTTGGATTCACGCCGCGGGCAGCGGTATAGCCCTGCTGAAATTTATCGGCAAGAACGGGTTTCTCCTCAGGGTAGGGAAGGGTGGCCAAAAGCAAACGATGGAAGGGTCGACATCTCGTTTCTCTGAAAACCTGACGTCCATTCTGGAGTTCACCTCTTTGGGATGCTTGGCCCTTATGGCCATTCTGGTCATCGCCCAAGTTATTCTCCGCTACGTCTTCAACGCACCGCTCACCTGGTCAGAAGAATTAGCCCGGATCCTTTTCATCTACCTTACTTTCATGGGGATCGGCGCCGCTTACGGCCGCCGCCGGCACATGTTCGTCGATTCCCTGATTACGATCATTCCTTCGCGAATACGGAGAGGCCTTGAGTCTTCTGTCGTTGCCAGCGCTTCGATCTTCCTCCTGGTCATCCTGGTAGTAACCGCCCAATCCATGATCGAACTGGTGCGGAGCGAGATCACGACCCCGGCGCTGGAAATTTCCATGGCCCTGATCTATCTGGTCATTCCTCTGGGTTTTTCAGCTTTCATCATGCAGATGTGGCTCCTCCTTCTTAAAAAAAGGAAAGGATGAATGGTCCTCCTCTTTGGCCTGATGGTAGCGCTCATATTGCTGGGGATGGAGGTAGGGACGGCCATGGGGCTGGCGGGGATGGTTTACCTTATCATTTCCTGGCTGGGTCCGGCTCCCATCCCCCTTTCCATCATTCCGCAAAATTTTGTTTATGGAGTTGATTCCTTTCCCCTTCTGGCGGTTCCCCTTTTCATGCTGGCCGGAGAATTGATGGACAAGGGGGGGGTGACGGACCGTCTGGTGCGGTTCTCTCGCGCTCTGGTAGGACATATCACCGGCGGGCTGGGCAACGTCTCGGTGGTAGCCAATATGATCATGGCGGGCATGTCGGGTTCCTCGGTGGCCGATGCTACCGCTACCGGCACGGTTCTCATCCCGGCCATGAAGAAAGCCCAATATCCCCCCGAGATGGCGGCGGCGGTCATCGCCTCTTCCGCCACGATCGGGCCCATTATTCCGCCGAGTATTCCCTTTGTGCTAATCGGAAGCATGACCGGGGTCAGCATCGGGCGACTGTTCTTGGGAGGGGCCGTTCCCGGCTTGGTCATGGGGGCTATGCTCCTGGTCTGCACCTACTTTATCGCTCGCAAAAGGAAAATGGCCAGGGAAGCTGAGTTCAACAGGAGAGAACTTCTGCACAGCACCCGGGATGCGGCCTTAGCCCTTCTGATGCCCCTGGTCGTCCTGGGAACTATGGTCTTTGGCGTGGCCACGCCCACGGAAGCCGCCGGTATGGCCGTAGCTTATGCTCTATTCCTGGGCGCCGCCATTTACCGGCAGCTTACCTTAGCGTCCCTTTTAAAAGTATTGAAAAACAGCGCCGTAACCACCGCCTCCATCACCTTCACGATCGCGGGAGCCAGCGTGATCGGCTGGGTGGCCACAGCCGAGCAACTGGGGCCGAAACTGGCCCAGACCTTTCTCTCGATTACCGATAACCCCCTCCTCATCGTGCTGATCATCAACCTTATGGTCTTGATCCTGGGATTTCCCCTGGAACCGATTCCTCTGATCATGATGTTGATCCCCATCCTGCACCCGGTCATCAAGCAACTGGGGATCGATCCGGTTCATTTCATCGTGGTTTTTACCATCAACATCCAGCTGGCTTTGCTGACTCCTCCGGTGGGAGCCAACCTTTTTGTGGTGACGGCCATATCGGAATCGACGGTGATGAAGGTCTCCCGGGCCTTGATTCCCTATCTTGTGGCTCTGCTGGTTGCCCTCTTGATCGTCATCTTTTGGCCGCCGGTAACCCTGTGGCTTCCCAAGCGGTTGATGGGGTAGAATGAGGAACTTTAATTTGACCCCACTGACGAGAGAGAAATTCGCCCCTTTTGCCTGGGCTCGCAAAACTTAAAGAACGCTGATAAAAGACGGAGGGACCGCTTTATGCCTGGAGCAGCGAAAAAGGCCCTGAAATTGGTCCGCAGGTCCAAACTCTTTGTCCCGGTGAACCGGGAAGATTTCGTAGCCAAGGCCTGGACTCGGGATGCGGATTGCATCATCCTCGACCTGGAGGACGCCGTCGCCCCGGCCGATAAAAATTCAGCTCGCCAATTGGTCAAAGAAGTAATCCCCATCGTGAATAAAGGAGGGGCGGATGTCCAGGTTCGTATTAATCGGGAGTTTGAAGAGGAAGACCTCGAGGCCATTATGGTTCCGGGTCTTGATGCGGTCATGATTCCCAAGTGCGAATCGGCGGAAGAAATTCAGAGGCTCGACGGACTGGTGGCCCAGCTGGAGAAGGAACGGCATCTGCACGTAGGAGAGATCCAGTTCGACCTAATCATCGAAACCGCCTTGGGCGTGGTCAACGTGGAGTCCATAGCCCGGGCCAGCCCGCGAATCGTGCAGATGGGCATCGGCCAGGGAGACCTTTCCGTGGACATGGGCTTTCCCCGATTCTTGGAGCTGAACTTCGAACAGTATTTTTACGCCGAGAATAGACTCCTCTATGCGGCCCGGGCCACTGGGGTGCAGGCCTGCGGTCTTGGGGCGCAGAACCAGGTGGATTTTACCAGTGTCTCCATGAGTGAAGAGGCGATGCTCAAAGCCTGCCAGCGTGCCCAGTGGCTGGGTTACCTGGGCGCGGCCATCATCCACCCGCGTTGGGTCAGGGCAGTAAATGAGGGCTACAAGCCGCCCCCGGCCGATCTGGATATGGCCCGCAAGGTAAAAGCGGCGCTGGATGAAGCTTATGCGCAGGGGAAAGGATCGGTAACCGTCGATGGCCGGATGTATGATGTGGCGAATATGAAGTATGTGAATTACATTCTGGAACGAGCAGAAGCCATTGCCCGGCGTGAAGCAGAGAAAGCCGCCGCTCTGGGGAAGGGGAGCGGTAAAAAATAATTGGAAGAAAAGGAATACGGAACGAGGGAAGAGGAAGCGGCCGGCCGAGATCATTTCTTGAAGGGAGTTTTTTTTCATGAGGAAAGGACTTGAAGGAATCAAGGTCATTGAGGTGGGGGGAGCGGCGGCCATGCCCTTGGCCGGGATGCTCATGGGGAGTTGGGGCGCCGAAGTCATTCACGTGGAGCCTCCAGGCCGGGGGGATATGCACCGGCTCCTGCTCAACCAAGGACTGAGCGGCTGGGCCAAACCACACAAAATCAACTACCTTTGGGAGCACGTGGACCGCAATAAGAAGAGCATGGCCATCCACATGGGTGTTCCCGAGGGCCAGGCTCTTCTGCACAAACTCATAGCGGGGGCGGATGTTTTCCTCAATAACCTGCGGCCCTATGAGCTGGAGAAGTTCCGCCTGAGCTATGAGATCTTAGTCCAGCTGAATCCAAAGATCATTTATGCCAACCTTACTGGCTACGGGCAACGCGGTCCGGAAAAGAATACAGGCGGTTATGACTCTGTGGCCTTTTGGGCGCGCAGCGGCGTGATGGATTTGCTCCGTGATGAAAATAACGCCCCCAATATTTCCCGTCCAGCTTACGGAGATAGTATCACTTGCCTCAGCTTATTGGCCGGGGTCATGGCGGCCCTGCTCATCCGGGAACGTACGGGGGTTGGACAGATGGTGGAGGTGTCTCTTTTTAACACGGCCACCTGGGTTCTCGGGTTCGATATCAGTGGCTGTCTGATCACGGGCGAGGATGCCGTGCGCCCCCAGCGCAAAACAATGGACAACCCGATCCGCAACCTCTATCCTACGAAGGATAAAAGGTGGATCATGCTGGGGATGACCAATGCCCAGCATTACTGGCCTGCCTTCTGCAAGGCGATCGGCCGGCCGGAACTGGAGAAAGAACCCCGATTTGCTACGCTCGAGTCGCGCGCCCAGAACGCCTCCGAACTCGTGGCCATCATCGAAAACATTTTCCGCAGCAAAACTTATGCCGAATGGATCGAAATTCTGTCGGCCCACGACTTGATTTGGTCGCCGGTGAACACACCTCTGGAGGTGACCCAGGATGAACAGGCTCAGGCCAACGAATTTTTTGTAGATTGGGATCACCCCCAGTACGGGGGAATCAAGGTACTCAACAACCCCATCAAGCTTTCCAAGACCCCGGCGGAGATCAGGATGAGAGCGCCAAACCTCGGAGAGCACACTAACCAGATTTTAAGAGAGCTGGGTTACTCCGAAGAAGAGATGGCCAGGATGAAGGAGGCAGGTATTGTTGGCTGAAAGCATCATTTGACAAACTCCGCCGATTTTGGTACATTTCAAACCGAAACCGCCGCTTAAGCCAAATCGCTGATGACCGGAGCGTAGAAAGCCAGGGCCAGAAAAATTGAAGCCGGGTTTTTCGCAGGGAGTTCAAATGACTCGCGATAGAAACAGGAGGAAAGAAATGAGAAAAAGATTTCTGTTGCTGTTGAGCATGCTGCTTCTGTGGACACCTCTGGC
>CAYQWO010000017.1:0-20247 GCA_964421095.1 uncultured Syntrophaceae bacterium | reverse complement strand
CGGATACCTACCTTCCGGCCCTGCCGTCAAAGAACCCGGCAATCAAACAATCAAAGTCCTGATTCGATTTTTTCTGGATGCTCCCTTACCCACCGCCGGTACGCATCAGCAATCACTTCCAGATCGCCCAGCCGATGCGCACAAACTTCATGCAACTCCTCCGCGGAAACTTCATGATAAAAATGCACCAGTCGATTGCGATAGCCAGCCAAAACCTGCATGAGGGCCGTTTCCTTTTCGGAAAGAATTCCCCCCTCTTGCAGCTTGGTCGCGATTTCCTTGTATTCACTGATTCCCAGACCATATCCTTTTGCCAGAATATGGCGGCCGGTGTCAAAAAGCGCCTCCAGGCTCCGCCGCAGGCATGACTCGGCGGCCCAAATATTTCTTCGGTCGGCCAAGAACGTATTGAGGTCCTGCAAGGGTAAGGCCCGAATCTCTCCGAGTAAATAATCGACCGTGTCGAGACGGTCCGCCACGATTCGCTTTGAAATGATCTTTGGCGTCATGGTAATTCTCCTAAGATCAGGGCCATTCGTTCTCGCTCCAGGGGAGAGAGGTCTCCCGCTCTTCGCAAGACATACAGATCATATTCGTCCGCCTCATACTCATCTCGCGCAAAGAGACGCTCACCCCGTATGATTTCAGCAGCCACAAACGGATCCGCTTCCGTCAGGAATACCAAATCGACCCGCGGGCACCCGAAGAAACCCTCCATCGCCCCTGCTAAATCAACCTTCTTTTTGACAGGCCATCTCTCCCCCGTTATGCCCTTAACGCCGATATCTACATCCGCTTCCCCCTCTGGAAGTTTGTCCAGTCGCTCCTCGATCCAATCCCGAAGGTTCTCCGCCTGACTGCCGAAGGCGTAAAGGATGGCAATTCCAAACTCCTCACAGATCTCTTTCAATGCTGCCAGTCTCCGATTCATAGTTTGACAAACCTTTCTTCAGGATCGGACCAAGCTAATGGCCAAGAGCCTTCAGGGCGAAGTACGTACTCTATCGCCCGATCAATCTCATCCGGAATTCTGATCGATTTGACCCTCATGATTTTTCCTCTAACAGAAGTTTTGAAAAACTACACTCATCATATATTACACGAGTCAAGCGGAAAATGAAGAGGATTTCTTCACATTTGGCACCAAAAGGGAGTCTGCCTTCCGTAAAGGGGACATCATTATATCCCCCACTTCCCACAGGTGGCGCCGCTCATAATTTATTGTCTCAGGCAATTTTGATAACGCCTTTTTGACTGAGGTATTCGATCTTCTCGTCGGGATAACCGAGGATGTTTGAGAGAACTTCCCTCGTATGTTCTCCGAGGCGAGGAGGACGGGAAAAGCACGCCACTGGAGTTCGTTCCATCTTCAAAGGATTCCCGATGGTGTTAATTTGTTCTGGCGCCGGCCCATCGACCTTTACGATCATCTCCCGGGAAAAAACATGGGGATCTGCCAGAATACGATCCAAGGTATTTATAGGTCCTGCGGGAACACCTGCCTGGTAGAGATCTTTGAGCCATTCATCACCGCTCCTTGTCTGCAGAATGTTCTCAATCATGGGAATAAGCACGGCTTTGTTCTGCAGTCGAACCGCAGCGGTGTTAAACCGGGGATCCTGAATCCACTCTGCCTTTCCCAAAACCTCACAGAATTTTTCCCAAAAGTGGCCTCGATGGGCTACGACCACAATATAGATGTCTTTTGTCTTCAATGCCTGGTAAACGACATTGGACTGATGTCCCGAGCCGATGGGACCAGGAATTTTGCCGGAATGAAAAAAATACTGCGCAATATATGTCAAGAGATAAAGCTGCCCATCCAGGAGGGAAATCTCCAGTCGCTGCCCCTGGCCGGTCCTCTGCCGGGCAATGTAGGCCGCAAGAATTCCATGTACAGCCAACAATCCCCCCATAATATCTCCGATAGGAATTCCCGCCCTCACCGGAGGACCCCCTGGCTCTCCAGTAATGGACATTCCACCGCTCATGGCTTGGACAATAAGGTCGTAGCCCGGCTGGTCACGGTAAGGGCTGGTGTAGCCAAACGTAGAAACAGAGCAGCAAATAATCTTGGAATTAATTACTTTCAAATTCTCGTAGTCGATCTTCAACCGGGTTAAAACATCCGGACGAAAGTTATCATAAACCACATCAGAATGGACGACCATTTCATAGAAGAGGTCCAATCCTTCCGGAGCCTTCAGATCGACTGCCAAACTCTTCTTATTGCGGTTGATAGACCAGAAATAGGCGCTGTCCTCCCCGTAGAAATAGGGGGGTATGATTCGCGTTTCATCTCCTTTCAGGGACTCTACCTTGATGATCTCGGCGCCAAGATCTCCCATAAGCATGGAGCCAATGGGGCCAGCAAGCATCTGGGTCAAGTCCAGGACCCGGATTCCCTGAAGGGGAGGACCGTGGCTCTCTGTTTTTGATGCAAGCATGATGATTCTTTCTCCTTTCTACGGCCGAAAGAAAAATCTCTTCACAAAACACTCGTTCTTCACCGTCGTATCCCTTTTCCTCTTATCCTTTTCGCCTCGTCTTGAATTCCTTGACGGCCCCCACGGGTCGTCCGTCCTTTAACGTGATGGCTTTGGTGACTGCCTTGGTACTGGCCCCAAAGGTAGGGACAAATTTAGAATGCGGGCCGGCTCCCCCGGCCACTACTACCATTATGTCCTCGGCGCTGTTGGCGATGGTCACCATGGTGTGAGGGCCTACTTCGGTATACCACTTGGGCCTCCGCCTTTGAAGCATGGATACAATGCTCTCCCGGGTGAATTTGTAAAGAGGGATGCGGGCATTTTCATAAAGAAAGATTTTGGCCTCTTTCTTGGTAAAACCTCCCTGAGCTATGCGGACTGCGCTCTCCGGGCATATAACCAACAAAGGTTCTCCGCCCAAATAGGCATTGTTGGTTTCCATGGCCGCCATACCATTGGCTAAGGTCATGAGCGTTCCCTGGGCAGTGGTGCTGGCTATATCCAGGATATTATGCTCGGCCCCTGCCCCTACAACGGTGACGGTACTTGTTTGCGAATCATACCCTCTTTCCACATGCAGCGGCTCCCAGGGGTTTTCTTCCTCATTCTCCGCAATGCAAAAAGAGTACTTCCCCGGCTGACCCTGGGTAGCCCGGTCCAGGACTCCCGGGACCCCACCGCCGATATGGGTCAGAATAAGGCGGAGCGCCCGGCCGATGGTGGCATTGGCTCGCCAGCCCTGGCCGAATACATTATACCCGCAATTGATGTCCAGCTCCTTGGCCAGGGGACCGTTGACGATGACCAGAGGCGCGACGGGATTTGTGGTCGCCTGTATACCATAAAGGTTGAATTGAGGTTCCACCATCGCCCCGACCGCAGTTAGGATGACCGGAAGATATTCAGGCAGGCAACCGGCCATCACGGCATTGATGGCGATTTTCTCTACCGTGGCCATGCCCCGTCGCGGAGGGATAACCCCTATAAGGTCTCTTCGGTCACGATCCGTATACTCCAGCATCCGAGAAACCCGCTCCCCGGTGGGAGGAACGATCGGCAGGCCATCCCCCCAACCCCGTGCCTCCACCAGTTTGCTGATCACTTCCAGAGAATCAGTAACCTCGATCTTTTCTTGTCGCGCATCCCAAGAGAAAAGAGGTTTTGCTCTGAAGGTCTTCTTGGTCTCTGTGTATTTCCCCCGGTATTTTTTGTCCAGTTCCCCCGAGGGGAGAGTTAAGACGCTCAGAACTTCGTCCATCACCCCGTCGATTGCCTCGTGGACTTTCTCCTGAGGCAGATTCCCCATGGGATGGGGGATGATCACCAGGGGTAAAGAAGGCATTCCCAGGGCTTCCGCTTCCAGGCGGCCGAGGGTCGAGAACTCTTCCGTAACAAAGGTGGCTGCGGGCAACCCTCTCTTCTCCAGCTCTATAGCATCGTGGACACTCCACGAGGTGCAAGACCCTCAGTCAGCCAGAGCGTTGATTACGAAGGAACATTTTTCGCGGAACTCCCGAACGATGGCCTCTGGAACAGGGATCGCCTGTTCCGGCTTGCTCCGGACGATGAATTTCAGGGATGGGAATCTTTCTGCCAGCCTCTTGCCTGCCTGGGCAACAATGACGCTGGCATTGGGCTTGAGGTTGTCCAGGAGTCCAATGGTCTTCCCCTCGAGGCTGTTGGGGCGGGTGGCCAACCTCAGGTTCGACTCCTCTTGTTCGCCAACGGGGTTCGCCATCTCAATCTTGCGGCTCTTCTCCATCACGCCCTCCTATCTTTATCGCCTTATTACTTTTTCTCCTTGGCCTCTTCCGCCTTTACCTTCTCATAAATCTTGGCCGTCCTCAAGAAAGTTTCCTGGACATATTTCAGTAAGGTGTCTTTGTCCATATAAATGATGGGCATATACATTCGATTCATCGCCTCGATGAACTCGGGGTCCTTTACTGCTCGGGCAAAGGCCCCCTCCAGCTTTCTCACAACATAGTCCGGGAGACCCTGGGGCCCTATGATGGCCAAAAGGTCAGGAAATTCGATTCCATACAACTCTTGCATAGATGGGAATCCCTCATACCCGGGTACCTTGTTTATGCCCAGGTAGGCCAGAAGCCGCAGATCTCCTTTCTTGACGTAAGGGATAGTTGAGGCATCCACGGTCGAGCCATACATATTGATGTGGCCTCCCAGGATAGCGCTGAGTACTTCCCCGCTTCCCTTAAAGGCGATGTAGGTGAACTGCACTTTTTCCCTTTGTTCTACCTGCCACAGGGCGAGAGCTTTATAATCAGAATATTTTGAACCCGTGATGCCCAGCTTAGTGGCCCTCGGATTCTTTCTCGCCCATTCTATGAATTCCATCCAAGTTTTCCAGGGGGCATCACTCTTCACTATGACAGGAAATACATAGGTTCCAAAGTTCACGATCCAGGTGAAGCAGCTAAGGTCCTTGTACGGGGGATTCTCTGAAAAAGGCGGCGTGAAGGCCCCGGACATGGTGATCGATCCCAGGGCATAGCCGTCGGGTTTGGCAGTTTTGACCGCCATAGCCGCAATGGTGCCTCCGCCCCCGGGCTTATTGATGGGAATGATCGGTTGGGGCAGGTGTTTGTTGGCCGCGTTTATAAATGCCCGGCTGGCCAAGTCTGTGCTCCCCCCCGCACTCATGGGAATATAAAGTTCCATAGGCCTTACCGGATACTCTGGATCCTTGCTCTGGGCACCCCGGACATCGTACCAGAAGAAGATTGACAGGAGGAAAATCCCCATCACTAAGACTTTTTTTCTTTTCATATTCGTCTCCTTTCCTATTCGAGATATTTCTTAACGGGAGTTCTGACCTCACGCCTATGGTTCTTCTACTATCTCAAAATAATCCTCCTTTCCCACCACCCCCTTTTGGTCAATTTTCTTCCTCCCCATTTCGAATTAGGCAGTCTCTTCTTCAATGATCGTCTCCCTTTTTCTGCTGATAAACGGGATGAGGCTCGAAGCGAGCATGAGCAGGGAGATGATCATTCCTACCGCGGCAATGGGTCGGGTGAAGAAGATCCAAAAACTCCCATCCGATAAAAGCAGCGACTGCCTGAGGGAATTCTCGAACATCGGCCCCAGAACAAAAGCCAGGACCATGGGAGCCGCATCATATTTGTATTTCCTCATCAAGTATCCCAGCACTCCGAAGATGAGCATGATGGCCGCATCGAAGTTGCTATTGTTGACGCTGAAAGCACCGAGCAAACAAAAAAGGAGGATCAAAGGGAAAAGAATCCTGTAAGGGACATTGAGCACTTGCACCCACATCCAGATCAGGGGAAGGTTCAGTACCAGGAGCATTCCATTGCCGATGAACATGCTGGCCACAACGCTCCAGAATATTTTGGGATTCTGCTGCATCAGCAGAGGGCCGGGGGTGACCCCATGGATTACCAAAGCTCCCAAAAGAACCGCCATCACCACATTGGAAGGGATGCCGAGAGTAAAGAGGGGAATGAAGGAACCTCCCGTGGCCGAGTTGTTCGCCGTCTCCGGGCCGGCTACTCCTTCGATGGCTCCGGTTCCAAACTTTTCTGGATGCCGGGAGATCTTCTTCTCCACTGCATAACTGGCAAAAGATGAGATTACGGGGCCTCCGCCTGGCAGGATGCCGATAAAAAAGCCGATTAAGCTGCCCCTGATGATGGGTATAATACTTTCTCTCCAGTCCCGCAGGTTTGGGAGCAGGTTTTTTATCTCCCCTTCATAAATGGTCCTTTGCTGAAGCCTCTTTTCAATATTCAGAAAAACCTCGGAGACGCCGAAAAGTCCCATGATAAAGGGGACAAGGTCTATGCCACTGAGCAAATTGTAAAATCCAAAAACAAACCTGAATGATCCACTCTCCGGGTCCTGTCCGATGCACCCCAGGACTACCCCAAAAGCGGCCATCATGAGGGCCCGGATGATTGACCCTGAAGTTAAGTACATCACCACAATCAAACCCGTGCAAAGGAAACTGAAAAATTCTGGAGGACCGATCCGCAGAGCGAAGGATGCCAGAGTTGGCGCAAGGAGCATCAGCCCGATCAGGCTAAAACAACCGCCGATCAAGGAACCAAAGGCGGCGATCCCCAGGGCCGGGCCTGCCCGACCCTGCCGGGCCATTTTATAACCATCAATACAGGTAACCACCGAGGCAGCTTCTCCAGGGATGTTGACGAGAATGGATGTGGTTGATCCCCCGTACATGGCACCGTAATATATTCCTGCCAGTACGATGATGGCTTGTACGGGGCTCATCTTGTAAGTGGCGGGCAAAAGAAGGGACATCGTAGCCACCGGACCGATCCCCGGGAGAACCCCGATCAAAGTACCGATCAAGACTCCAACGAAGCAATAAAAGAGGTTAATCGCCGCAAAAGCAACGGAGAAGCCCGCAAAAAGATTTTGAAGGATTTCCACAGATTCACCCTGGAGGGGGTCAAACCCCCAGAAAGCCCCTCGGGAATGGAACTCCCAGCCAAACTCTGAAAAGGCAGTAGGCCACCAAAGTAGCCGCAAGGGCGCTTATGACGGCCATCCACCATTTGGTAGGTTCAATTCCTTTGAACAGAAAAACCATCAATAAAAAAGTGGAGACCAGGAACCCCAAAGCATTAATAAGAATGAGATAGGCTGATAAAACCCCCAGAACAAGCAGGACCCTCCCCCATTGGACACCCGCCCATACCTTTTTCGCTTTTTCTATTTTCGACTTTTCCAAGAAGGCTACTGTCAGATCAATGATGGAAAGAGCGGTGAGGATCAAACCGGCCAGAAAAAAAATAAACCCGGGCCCAGGCTGATGAAAGCTTCCCAGACGTAAGAAATAAGCCTGTACGACGATAAAGATCCCTATTGCCACCCAAAAAATGCTGGCCATCCAGTAGGGCATCCTTTATCTTCCCGTACCAATCGGAGTCAAATCTGTACTATTCACTAACGCCAGGACCTTCAATCTGAGGCATTGATTTTGCTTTTCGATTCCTAAAGGGCGGGCCCTTTTTGATTCCCTTCAGAGCAGCGTCCGGTCCAGGCTGCGGTATTGGATGGCTTCGGAGATGTGCGCCGCGGTGATGGACTCCACCCCTTCCAGATCGGCGATAGTGCGGGCAATTTTCAGGATGCGGGTGTAGGCGCGGGCCGAGAGGCCGAGCTTGTCGATCGCCCGCTCCAGGAGACCTTTGGAATCCTCCCCGATCTGGCAATATTTTTTCAAGTACCGGGAGGTCATCTGGGCGTTGCTGTAAATGCGCTTGCCGGCAAAGCGCTGGCGCTGAATTTCCCGGGCACGGTTGACCCTTCTTTTAATCCCCTCCGAATCTTCCCCCGATCTTTCCTCTGTGAGATCCCGGTAGCGCACGGCCGGAACCTCGATGTGGATGTCGATGCGGTCTAACAGCGGGCCAGAGATCTTGGAGCGATAGCGCAGGATCTGGGGCATCGTGCAGGTGCATTCCCGGTTGGGGTCCGTGTAGAAACCGCAGGGGCAGGGATTCATCGCCCCAACGAGCATGAAAGAAGATGGGAAAGTAAGGGAAGAGAGCGCCCGGGAAATCGTCACCTTCCCATCTTCCAGCGGCTGACGCAGAACCTCCAGGACGTTCTTTTTGAACTCCGGCAGTTCGTCCAAAAAGAGGACGCCGTGGTGCGAGAGGCTCACCTCTCCCGGCTTGGGAATTTGGCCTCCGCCGATGAGACCGGCGTCGGAGATGGTATGATGGGGGGAGCGAAAGGGCCGGGTGGCAATCAAGGAACTGTGAGCCGGAAGCAAGCCTAAGACGCTGTAAATGCGGGTCACCTCGATGGCTTCCTCAAACGAGAGGTCGGGGAGGATCGTGGGGATGCGCTTGGACAGCATGGTTTTCCCTGCTCCCGGAGGGCCGATCATGATAATGTTATGCCCCCCGGCGGCGGCGATTTCCAGGGCGCGCTTGACGTGCTCCTGGCCCTTGACTTCGTTGAAATCTTCGGAGTAATTTCTCTCCCGTTGAAAGATCTCCTGGAGGTCCACAGAGGTGCGGGGAAGAGCTTTCTGGCCGTTGAGAAAATCGACCACCTCGGAGAGAACCTCCACCCCCAAAACCTCGATCCCCTGGACCACCGCGGCCTCTTCGGCATTCTCTTTGGGAAGAAGGACTCCCCGCTTGCCGTTGTTCTGGGCCGCAATGGCCAGCGAGAGAGCGCCCCGGATGGACTTCACTCGCCCGTCCAGAGAAAGCTCTCCCAACAGGAGGTAATCATCCAGGCGCTCCTTGGACACGATTTCCAGGGCAGTGAGGATGCCCACCGCGATGGGCAGGTCGAACCCGGCTCCTTCCTTTTTCACGTCGGCGGGCGCGAGATTGACGGTAATTCGTTTCGGCGGGAAATCATAACCGGAGTTCTTGATGGCTGATTTCACCCGGTCTTTGGACTCCTTGACAGCCCCATCCGGGAGCCCCACGGTGGCAAATACGGGGAGACCTTGAACGATGTCTACCTCCACTTCCACTACGTAGGCATCGATTCCCAAAATAGCACCGCTCAAGACTTTGGCCAGCATGCCCAGATCCTCATCCAGAATTGCAGAACAGGCCTGATTTAAACGTTGATGGAAGGAGGCAATTTTTCTATACTTATAGCAAAATGGTTTGGGCAAGGCAAGCTTTTTGGATACGGGGGATGGCAACTTTTAGACAAACCAGGGAGGAGGGAAGATGGCCAAATTAAGCCATTTTGACCGGGAGGGTCGAGCCCGGATGGTGGACGTGAGCGCGAAGCCTGTAACGAAACGCGCGGCCAAAGCCTCCGGCCGGGTGCTCATGAAGCCTCAGACGCTGCGGCGAATCGTAAACAAAGAGATCGAGAAAGGCGACGTTCTGGCAGTGGCCAGGGTGGCCGGGATCATGGCGGCGAAGCACACGGGGGAGATCGTCCCCATGTGCCACCCGTTGACCCTCGACAGCGTGGAGATCCAGTTCCAACCCGACGACCGCCGGTCCGAGGTACAAATTGAGGCCCGCGTGAAATCCACGGGTAAGACAGGGGTAGAGATGGAAGCGTTGATGGCCACGGCCGCCGCCGCTCTGACGATTTACGATATGTGTAAGGCCGTTGACCGGGGAATGATCATCTCGGACATCAAGCTGCTGAAAAAGTCCGGGGGAAAAAGCGGAACCTATATCCGGCCGGCAGAATGAAGAAGAAGGCCGGATGGGGGATGGTTAATTTATTCCCTTTTATTCCGATTTATGATATATAGATAATTTAAAAAGCCTGAGGGAATGGAGAAATGGAAAAAGAGAGGCTCGCCTATTTCCGGGAGCTTCTGAACGAACGTTTGCAGGTCCTGCTGGATGAGGTGGAAAAGACTGTCAGCGGCATGACCAACGACAAAAGCACCTTTCCCGATCCTACGGACCGGGCCAACCTGGAGACCGACCGCAATTTTGAGCTGCGCATCCGCGACCGGGAGAGAAAGCTGATTTTAAAGATCAAAGAGGCGTTGGCGCGCATCGAGGAAGGAACCTTCGGCATCTGCGAAGAATGCGGTGAGGAGATTTCCGAAGAACGGTTGAAGGCCCGGCCGGTGACCACCCTGTGCATCGAATGCAAGACCAAAGCCGAGGCGGAAGAGAGCAAGAAGGTACCTCTCCGCGAAGAGGGCTAAGCCCGACGATAGCTTGCCTTTGAAGCTCCCGCCAAAATTCGCCCTCCATACATGCGGGGGTCCTTTTCATCTATCACCGGCGGGAGGGCAGCTCTCTGGCCAGAAGGGCAGCTCCCAAGGCACCAATGATCTGGGGTTCCGGCGGGACGAACAGCTTTACCCCCAGCCTTTGCTCCAGAGCCTTCACCACTCCTTCATTTTTGGCCACTCCGCCGGTCAGGGTTACTTCTTCCTCTACCCCGACGCGGCGGGCTAATCCCAGAATACGGTCGGCGATGGCGTCGTGCAACCCGCGGATGATCACTTCCCTCGGCTGATTTTCTGCGATCAGAGAGACTACCTCAGATTCTGCAAAGACTGTACACATGCTGGAGATCTGGATGGTCCGCGGCGCGCTCAGGGAAAGCTTGCCCAGGTCCTCCAGCTTAACTTCCAGGGCATGGGCCATGACTTCTAAGAAACGGCCCGTGCCTGCGGCACATTTATCATTCATCTGAAAGTCCACGTTTCGCCCCTGCCCATCCAGGCGAATCACCTTGCTGTCCTGTCCACCGATATCGATCACTGTGCGCGTTTGCGGGTGGATAAAGAACGCCCCCCGCGCGTGGCAGGTAATCTCCGTGATCGTCTTATCGGAACAGGGAAACGAAGCCCGTCCGTATCCCGTGGTGACGATGCCGGAGAGGTCTTTCTTTCTCAGGCCCGCCTGCTGCAGCGCGGCCGCCAGAGAGCGCTCGGCCGCCAGCCGGCTCTTTGCCCCAGTGGGCAAGATGGAGGAAGCCCGGATCTGGGTGTCCCGTAAAATTACGGTCTCAGTCGTGATCGAGCCGATGTCAATCCCGGCCACAAGCATATCGCGTTTGACCTTGAGATAATAACTTTTTTGGAGTATATTACCCGCCAGTCAAAAAGGCAAGGAAAGAGTGACCCCCGAAAGCTGACCGCTGAGCGCTGGCGGGTTCAAGGAGAGCGAGCCATGGATTTTCACCTCACGGAAGAGCAAAAGATGATCCTGGAGACAGCGCGGGTCTTCGCGGACAAAGAACTGAAACCCCGAGCCGCAGAAATCGACGCGACGCGTACGTATCCTCTTCCCCTCTTGAAAGCCATGGCTGGCTTGGGGCTGATGGGTATGAATATCCCTGCGGAATATGGAGGCTCCCAGGCAGGGGTGGTAAGCTATAGCCTGGCCATGACGGAAATCGGCAAGGCCTGTGCTTCGACTGCCGTAACCATGGCGGTGACCAACATGGTCGCGGAAGTGATCCAGGCCTTCGGGGAAGAGCAGGTTCGTCGGGCTCACATCCCCAAAATCTGCGACGGGAAATATTCCGGGGGGGCCTTTGCCCTGACAGAGTCCACGGCGGGTTCAGACCCGGCCTCCATGAAATCCAGCGCCACGAAAGAGGGGGACTACTATGTACTCAATGGTTCCAAGACCTTTATCACCAGCGCCGAGTTCGCCGGAATCTTCGTGGTCTGGGCGAAGACCGATAAGGATGCCGGGGCCAGAGGGATCAGCGCTTTCCTCGTGGAAAAAGAACAGCCCGGGTTTGTAGTGGGCCGAAACGAAGAGAAGATGGGGCAGCGCGGCTCCTGTACCAACGAGATCTCCATAGAAAATTGCCGCCTGCCCCGGCAGAGCCTTTTGGGCCAAGAGGGCGATGGTTTCAAAATCGCCATGATGGCCCTGGACGGCGGACGGATCGGGATAGGATCGTTGGCCGTAGGCATCGGCCTGGCGGCCATCGAATATGCCACGGAATACGCCAAGAACCGCATCCAATTCGGCAAACCCATCGCCTCGTTCCAGGCGATCCAATGCATGATTGCCGACAGCTTTACAGAACTGGAAGCTGCCCGGCTGATGGTTTTACGCGCCGCCTTTTTGAAAGAGAAGGGGCGGCGCTTCACTCGGGAAGCTTCCATGGCCAAGCTTCTGGCCACAGAAACGGCCAATCGTGTCTGTTACCGAGCCCTGCAGATGCTGGGGGGATACGGCTATGTGCGGGAATACCCCTTGGAGCGCTATGCGCGAGACTGCCGGGTGACCACCATTTATGAGGGGACTTCCGAAATTCAGCGAATCGTGATCGCCCGGGAAATACTGGGGCAAGAATTTGTCTAAGGAAGGGTCTTAGGGGTCAAGGGTCCGAGGGTTCAAGTGAAAAGGGAAGGAATAAAGACTCAATCACTCGGACCCTGGAACCCTTGAACCCTTTATTTATTACAGCACTTCATTCGCTTCCCGGAACGCCTTATATTTGCCTTTGGCCTTGGCCTGTTCCAGGAGCTCATCCAGCCATTGGGTTAGCAGGATCTCCTGTTTCTGCTGGAGAAGCGCCAGACGGTAATTCTCTTTTTGGGAATTAAACTGGGCCAGGTCAATATCCTTTTTCTCTTTCAGATGGAGAATCCAATATTTTCCGTCGATTAAGATGGGGTTTTCCGGGTAAGGGTTCTTCAGGCTAAGCGTAGCAAGTGCCCTGCGCAGTTCTTCCGAAGTGCCCATCTTGGGGGGGTCTGTACCCCGTTCAAAGAAGCCGGTTTCTTCTACCTTGAACCCCTCCCGCGCGGCCAAGGATTTTAGCTGCGCCCCTTTCCTTAATTCTTCCAAAACCTCCTTGGCCCTGGCCAAGGCCTTCTCTTTCTGCTTTCCCCGCCGCAGAGCTTCGGAAACCTCCCCTTCTACTTCTTGCAATGCAGGGGTCCGGGGTTCACGCCTTTCCAGCACCTGGAGAACGGCGAAGATCTCTCCCAGACGGAGCACCGGGCTGACTTCCCCTTTGTTCAGGGAAAGCGCTGCGTCCTTTAGTTTGGGGTCCAGGTCAACATTGTCGTTGGCGGAAAAAAGCCCTGTCTCCTTGAGCCTCAGGTTTTTTTCTTTGGCAAAGCTGTCTAACCCTCCTGCTTTGGAGGCCGTGGCATAGGCTTGATCGGCCTCATCATGGGCCAGGCCTCTAGCCATGCGGGTCCGCAAAAAGGTAGCAATCTGATCCTTGACTTTTTCCAGTGGCTCAACTTTTGCCTCTTGGATATCATCCACTTTCAGGATATGGAACCCGTGGGGAGTCTGGATGACCTTGCCAATTTCGCCGACCTTTAAGGAGAAGGCTTCTTGCGCAAACTCCGGGATAAGCTGACCGTAAGTGAGATAACCCAGGTCTCCGCCCTGGCCTTTCGTTCCCGGGTCCTCGGAATACTGCTTGGCCAGCTGAGCGAAGTCTTTTCCTTTCACCGCCTCCTCGCGAATGGATTCTGCCTTTTTCCGAGCCTTGGCTGAGGTCTCAGTGTCCTTCGCTTCAGCTCTGATGAGGATATGGCGTACTTTAACTCGTCGGGGTTGGGTAAATTTTTCCCGGTTATTCTGGTAATAGTCTTCCAATTCTTTCGCGCTTATCTGGATGTGTTTGGCATAATCCTTCGGGTCGAAAAGGAGATATTGGGCCCTGACCCTTGCCAGGATTTTGAAATCCTCCCGATGCTTGGCAAAGTATCCTTTCACCTCATCTGAATTCACCGAGACTTCTTTGATGTCCGCCGGGTTGAGAGAGAGCACATCCAGGTTCACCTTCTCAAAAATGGCCCTGTACGCATCCAGGACTTCCTGGTCTGAGACCTTGGCCGAAGAAATGATTAAGCTCTGGACCTTGGAAATCAAGAGCATTTGTTGCTGGTTGGCCTCAAATTCCTTGGCGGTCATCCGGGCGCGCTGCAGGGCGCGCAGGTAGGCCGCGTTGTCAAAGGTGCCATCTTTCTGGAAGGCCGGGGAGTCTTGAATAGCGGCCTGTACCTCTTCGGGAGCCACCCTCAACCCCAGGCGGTGCGCCTCCTTCAGAAGGAGGATCTTGTTGATTAGATCTCGAACCGCCCGTTCTTTCAGACCCATTCGTTTGACCATCTCTTCCGTGACCGTTTCCCGGTAGATGGCCTGGTAACTTTCCCGGAGTCTTTGATAGTAATTCTTGGCCTCGGCGATGGTGATGGTTTGCCCATCGATCTGCACCAGGTCTCGCTCCCGGGCCTCCCGGGGGCTCCAGATCCCCCAGAAGATGAAGACGACGACCACGGCGCCCAGGGCCACCTTAATCATCCAGGATTGGGCGTGCCGTCTCATGAAATCAAGCATGCTTCCTGTTCCCCTTTCGATCGCAGTGCTTAATTTTTTATCCTAATTTACCGATAATAAAAAGGCAAGAATTTTTGTTTTGGGGCCTTGCCTCCTTCCCTTTGCCTCTGGGAGGGGATGAACTCACGTTCTTCTTCCTCCAGATTGCCAGACCCAGGCCGCGATATATGGGAGCGCGAAAATAAAGGAGCCAGCGATTTAAATTTCTTGCCCCAGCCGCCGAATTTTGTTAGTATGAATTTCAAAATTTCCGCAGACGTTCATTCTTCTTCCGGGAGATATTCTCTCCTGCTTGCGGGATCGCTCATGAAAGGAGCAGCCGAATGATCTTTGATTCCATCCTGGGTCTATTCTCGAATGATCTGGCCATCGACCTGGGCACTGCCACGACTCTGGTCTACGTCAAAGGCAAGGGGATTGTCCTTTGTGAGCCTTCAGTAGTGGCTGTCCGCAAAGATTCGCGGGGGGGGCGCAAGATCCTGGCTGTGGGAAAAGAAGCCAAGAAAATGCTGGGCCGAACGCCGGGCAACATCGTGGCCATCCGGCCCATGAAGGATGGGGTGATCGCCGACTTCGAAATCACCGAGTCCATGCTCCGTTACTTTATCGCCCAGGTTCATAAAGGACGGACCTTAGTGAGGCCAAGGATCATCGTTTCCGTTCCTTCGGGGATCACCGAAGTGGAGAAACGAGCCGTGCGGGAGTCGGCGCAGTCCGCCGGGGCTCGGGAGGTCTACCTGATCGAAGAACCCATGGCTGCCGCCATTGGGGCGGGCTTGCCGGTCAGTGAGCCCTCGGGCAATATGATCGTAGACATCGGGGGAGGGACTTCCGAGGTGGCGGTCATTTCCCTCTCCGGCATCGTCTACAGTCAGTCGGTCCGGGTGGGGGGCGATAAGATGGACGAAGCCGTCGCCCAGTTTATCAAGCGCAAGTACAACCTGCTCATCGGGGAACGCACCGCGGAAATGGTCAAGATTCAAATCGGCACGGCCTACCCCGAAGAAGAGGTGCGGACCATGGAAATCAAGGGACGAGACCTACTGTCCGGTACCCCCAAGGTTTTGCAGGTAAGCTCCGAAGAGATGCGCGAGGCTTTGGCCGAGCCCATCAATGCCATCCTGGAAGCAGTCAAAACCACCCTGGAGAGAACACCCCCGGAGTTAGCCGCTGATATCGTGGACAAAGGGATCGTCTTGGCTGGCGGAGGGTCTTTGCTCCGCAACCTGGACGTTCTCCTGCGAGAAGAAACCAGCCTTCCCATTACCATCACCGAAGACCCTTTATCCGCGGTCGTGTTGGGATCAGGAAGGGCTTTGGATGAACTCGACCTCCTGCGAGAGGTGATGGTTAAAACCTAAAGACCCTCTATGGAGGGAGATGTACGGGAAACGGTGAAAATGGCTGATGAAAATTGAGGGGCTGAAACGTTTCCGGCTTTTTTTCATCGCTTTACTCTTCCTCCTCCCAGCTTTCCTGATCCTCTCCCTTCATGTCCGAGAAGAACGAAAGGCCTGGATTGCCGAACGGGTTCTCCAGCAGCTCTCCCACCCTCTTCAGCAAACGGCCCAGCGGGCCCTCCTCTGGTTGAGAGGAATGGGGCAGCGGTACGTCTTTCTTACCCGGGTTCAGCAAGAAAATCAAGAACTCAGGCGCCTGGTCAGCTCTCTGCGCGAGGAGAACACCCGCCTCCAGGAAGCCATCTTGACTGAAGAGCGGTTGAAAAAGTTCTCCCAACTTCAATCCCAGTATTCTTCGGCCAGCTTGGTGGCCCAAATTTTCGCTCGCGACCCTTCGAGTTGGTTCAAGACCGTTTTGGTGAATAAAGGCAAAAATAATGGCGTGGCCAAAGATATGGCCGTGGTCACTTCTGAAGGGGTCGTTGGCCGGGTGATCGAAGTCTCCCCGCATACGGCCAAAGTCCTACTCATCACGGACCCCAGCAGCGCCCTGGATGTAATCGTCCAGCGTTCCCGCACTCAGGGGATCATCGAAGGAAAGGTGGCAGAGGCCTGCATTATTAAATATGTTCAGAAAAACGAAGATGTTCAGGTCGGGGATAAAGTGATTACCTCCGGTTTGGGAGGAATCTTTCCTAAGGGTTTGATGACCGGCACGGTCAGCAAGGTGGAGCGCAAGCGGCCGGGCATTTTCCAGTACATCGAGGTGACCCCTTCCGTGGACTTTTCCAGGTTGGAGGAAGTTCTCATCCTGGGGGAAGCGCCGTGAAGAGTCCCCTGAAAATCCGGCAGATCCAAAGGGGAGATCGCCCTAAGCTCGCCGCCATCCTCAAAGCCCAAAAGCATTTTAAGGCCGAAGAAGTGCAAGTCGCCCTGGAGCTTATCGACCTCGCACTTACCCAGGCGGGCCAAGAAGATTACATTTTCCGGGTCGCCGAGGGAACTGCCGGACGAATCCTCGGATACATCTGCTATGGAAAAGCTCCTTTGACCGATGCCGTCTACGACATCTACTGGATCGTTGTCCATCCCGCTTCCGGGAAACGCGGGACCGGCACCCTTCTTCTCCATCAGGCCGAAGAAGATATGAAGGGGCGGAAGGCCCGCCTCCTGCTCATCGAGACCTCGTCCCGGCCCCCCTATGAAATCCCCCGGGCCTTCTACCGAAAGCATGGATATGAAGAGCAGGCCAGAATTCTCGATTACTACGCCGTAGGAGACCACAAGCTGATCTACGGCAAATTTCTCCCCCCGTGAAAACCCAAATTAAGCGTCTCGGTCCCGCGCTCCGCGGGATTGTCTGGAAACTTTCCACCTGAAACTTGAAACTCAGCGAAGCGGATTCTCTTTGACAGCGGATAAAATCGTCGTATAATTTCATTGAGATGTACTCCCTAAGACAACCGCTATCCAAGATGTTCAAGGAAATCTTGTTAAAGGTGCGCAATATTCACCGGGGCGAATCTCCCTTCCTGCAGCGACCTCTGGGGTTGCAGACGCGGATTACCCTGCTGGTTACCATGATCGTGATCAGCGTCCTGGCCCTCTTCTCCTACCTGGACCTTCGCCTTACCGAACATTCCCAGCGGGAGCTATCCCGGGAGAGGACGATCTACGTGACTCGCGAGCTGGATGCCCGCCTTTACAGCATGAAAGACCTGGAGAACATAAGCTTTTTGGAAGATGAAACCAACAGCTGGATGTATGCCCGCCCGTCCATCAAGGCCATCGATATCTTCGTTTTCTACAAGAACACCTATAAGATTCAATTCTCAAGTTCGGAAGCGACCGACCTGGGCCTCACCCACCAGAATCTGCAATCCTTGAGGCGGGACTTAGTCCTTTCCAGCTTGATCAAGAAAGATGGGCAGTCTTTCTGGGAAATCCTCGCCCCCCTGCACGTGGGGCGGCGAGTGGTCGGAGGCATCCGCATTCTCACCTCTCTGCAGGACGTGGAAACCTATTTGGCCAATAAACGTACCCGTACGATTCTTTTTACCCTGATTAGCGTGGCCATTCTCATTCTCATTCTCACCCTTTTCTTCAGCCGGGCCATCAACCGTCCCATTCAGCGACTGGTTCGGGCCATGTCCCAGGCGGAAGAGGGAAAATTGAACGTAGAGGTGCCGCCCGGCTCCAAGGATGAGTTGGGGCTCCTGGCCGACCACTTCAACCGCATGCTCTCCCGCATCAGCCAATTCAACGAGGAGCTTACCCAACGCGTGGAGGCGGCTACGCGGGAACTGGCCCAGCGGAATGAAGAGTTGCGTCTGGCCAATGAATCGCTCTTCCAGGCCCAACGGCAGTTGGTCCAGGCTGAGAAATTATCCGCCCTTGGCCATGTAGCCGCAACCATGGCTCATGAGATCGGAACACCCTTAAACTCCATCTCGGGGTACATCCAGCTTATGCTCACTGAGGAAACAGGCTCGGAAGTAATAACCAAGCGTCTGAAGATTATTGAGTCGCAACTGGACCGCCTGGCGCAGATCATCCGCAATTTACTCCAGTCCACCCGCCAACGAGAACCCCAGCTGCAGCCGCTGGATATCAATCAGCTCTTGGAAGCCATCGTCAACCTCACCCTCCCCGGAATGACCATGCGCGGCATCCAGCTATTGCGAAACCTGGACGCCTCCCTTCCCTCCGTCGCCGGAGACCCGGGGATGCTGCAGCAAGCATTCCTCAATTTTGTGACCAATGCCTTAGATGCCATGCCTCAAGGGGGCGTCCTTACCATTGCCACCCGTCCGGCTATAGCCCTTAACCACAATGGAGGCTTCGTCGAGGTGGTAGTCCAGGACAACGGCATGGGCATGTCCGATGAGGTGAAGCGCAAGGCCCTCGAGCCCTTTTTTACGACCAAAGGGCCGGGAAAAGGCGCGGGCCTGGGTCTAGCCATCTGTGATGAAATCATTCGCAGCCACCACGGCAGGCTGGAGATCGAAAGCGAGGAAGGAAAAGGCTCCACGGTCCGCGTGCAACTCCCGGCTTTCCGCACGGAGGGGGGGTAAACCATGTCGCCCCAGGTCCGCGTGCTGGTGGTGGATGATGACGAAGTGACCTGCAACCTTCTCGAAGAAGTGCTCTCCAAGGAAGGCTATGCAGTGGACAGGGCCCTGAATGGGCAGGAGGCGATCGACAGGGGAGAACGCAAGTCTTACGACGTCGTGCTCACGGACATCAAAATGATGGGCGTGGACGGCATGGAAGTGCTCGGGTCCTATCGGCAAAAAAGCCCGGACACCATCGTCATCCTGATGACCGCCTTCGGGTCCATCGAGACGGCCATCCGCGCCATCAAGGAGGGGGCCTACGATTATGTGAGCAAACCCTTCAAGCTGGAAGAGATCAAGCTAACCATCCACCGCGCCCTCGAACAGAACCGTCTGTTAAAGGAAAATCTGTTCTACCGCCAGGAGCTGATCACCAAATACAAGCTGGAGAACATCGTGGGGCGCAGCCCGCAAATGCTCCAGGTATACAAAACCATCGCTCGCGTTGCCGAAAGTCGTTCTACAGTGCTGCTCACCGGAGAAAGTGGCACGGGGAAGGAATTGATCGCCCGGGCCATCCATTTCAACAGTCAGCGCGCCGCCAAGCCTTTTGTCGCTGTAGATTGCGGCTCTCTCGCCGAGACCCTTCTGGAGAGTGAACTCTTCGGACATGTGCGCGGAGCTTTTACCGGCGCCGTTGCCAGTAAAAAAGGTCTTTTTGAAGAAGCAGAGGGTGGAACCTGCTTCTTAGACGAAGTCGGCGACATTAGTCTTTCCATGCAGGCGAAACTTTTGCGGGTTCTGCAAGAGCATGAAATCAAGCGAGTGGGGGGCGTTGAGACCATCAAGGTTGACGTCCGCATCGTTGCCGCCACGAACAGAAACCTGGAACAACTGGTAGCCGAGAAAAAATTCCGTGAGGATCTGTTCTACCGCCTCAATGTAGTTTCCGTTCATCTCCCCGCCCTGCGGGAACGTACTGAAGATATTCCCCTCTTGGCGGACCATTTTTTGCGGAAGTACGCCGCGGAAAATGAAAAACCTTTTTCCCAGATTTCCCAGGAAGGCTTAGACCTTTTGGCCCGCTACCGATGGCCGGGCAATGTACGGGAATTGGAAAATGTAATCGAGCGGGCCGTGACGCTCTCCCACCATTCCGTCATACTGCCGGAAGACCTTCCGCGCCGCCTGCGGGCGCAACCTTTGGAGGCCATTACCAGTTCGCTCCCTTCGCAAATCTCTCTGTCTGAACTGGAAAAGCGGTACATACAAAAGGTGTTAGAGGAGACCGGCGGAAACAAAAAGAAAGCCGCTGACATTCTGGGAATTGACCGCCGTACGCTTTACCGCATGGCTGCCCGCTATGGGTTAAGCATCAAGCGATAACCGCGGCATAATGCCCCACTTAACAATGTTGCTACAATATTATAAGTTTTCAAAATTATTATAATATTTTTTTGATAGCCCAAAAGTGGGGCATATTTGTATAATTTTCTTCCCAGCCTGA